>NZ_JAQZSH010000048.1:0-145943 GCF_053902585.1 Longispora urticae | reverse complement strand
GGCGGTGGCCTCAGCGCCCTGTGGGACGGCCCCTACGGCTCCACGCCCCTGCTCGTGGCCGGGGGCGGCGGCGGCATCTCGCCCGGTTCGGACGGCCAGACCCCGTACGGCGGGGCCGGCGGCGGGGCCAGCGGCACGGCGGACAACCAGCCGGGCATCTCCGGCCGGGGCGGCTCCCAGACGGCGGGCGGCGCGGCGGCGACCGGCGCGTACTGCTCGACCCGGGCCCAGGCCGGCGCGCGCTACCAGGGCGGCACCGGCGGCGTCACGACCGGCGACGGCGAGGGCGGCGGTGGCGGCGGTGGCGGCTACTTCGGCGGCGGCGGCGGGGCCTGCCAGCCCGGCCCGGGCTCGAACTCGGGCGTGAACGGGGACGGCGGCGGCGGTTCCGGGTACACCGGCGGGGCGGGCGTGACCGGCGCGACGACGACGGCCGGCGGGGTCAGCACGGCGAACAACGTGGGCGGCACGGCGGCCGGCACCAACGACGACCAGTACGTCGCGGGCGTCGGGGTCGGCGGCGGCGCCACGAACGGCGGGGGCGGCATGGTCGTCCTCCAGTGGGTCACCCGGATCGGACTGTCGATCACGAAGGCGATGGACCCGGCGCCGTACGTGCCGGGGCAGACCCTGACGTACACGGTCGACGTGTCCAACCGGGGTCCCGCCCCGGCGGTCGGCGCGCGGGTCCGCGACACCCTGCCGGCGAACCTGAAGACGTTCACCTGGACCTGCGCGGCGACGGCCGGCAGCACCTGTGCGACCGCCTCGGGCACCGGCGACATCGACGCGCTGGTCACCCTCGCGGCCTCGGGCCGGGCGACGTTCACCGTGACCGGGACGGTCCCCTCGGGCGCGACCGGCGTGATCACCAACACGGCGACCGTGACCCGACCGGACGCCGCCGTGGACCCGAACTGCGCGCCGACGTGCTCCAGCAGCGTGTCGAGCACCTCCGCCGCGCGGGCCGACCTGGTGATGACGAAGGCGCTCGGCTCCAACGCCACGGTCGCGCCCGGTGAGACGTTCACCTACACGCTGACCATCGAGAACAAGGGCCCGTCGGACGCGGTCAACGCGAAGGCCACCGACACGCTGCCCACGGGCCTGACGTTCGAGTCGGGTACCGGCTGCGCGGCGGTCGGCCAGACCGTCACCTGCGGCCCCGAGGCCACCCTGATCGCGGGCGGCTCCAGGACCTGGACGTTCACGGTCCGGCTGGCCGCGTCGTACACGGGCGGGGATCTGCGGAACACGGCTACCGCCAGTTCGGACACCCGGGACCCCGTACCCGGCAACAACACCTCCACCCAGGTCTCCCCGCCGCCGATCGCCCCGAAGGCCGACGTGTCGATCGTGAAGGCGTTCGCGGGCGCGGGTCCGGTGGCGCCGGGGACGACGTTCGAGTACACGCTGACCGTGGCGAACGCGGGGCCCTCCGACGCGCAGCAGGTCGTCGTCGCGGACACTTTGCCGGCGCAGCTGACCTTCGTCAACTCGACCAGCGGCTGCGCGGCGGGGGTCTCCTGTCCCACGATCGGGACCCTCGCGGCGGGCACCTCGACCTCGTACCGGTTCACGGTGCGCCTGGACGCCGGGTACACCGGCGACGGCTCGGACCTCACCAACGTGGCCACCGCGAACGCGACCACCCCGGACCCGGTGGCCCCGAACAACACGTCCCGGCTGACCGGGCTGCCCGGCGGTACCGGGGCCCCGGCGACGGCGCTGTCGGTCACGAAGACCGGCTCGGCGGACCACTACGTGCCGGGCCAGGCGTTCACGTACACGATCACGGCCCGCAACGCCGGCCCGTCGGTGGCCCGCGCCGTGCGGGTCACCGACAGCCTGCCGGCCGGCCTGGAGGGCTTCACCTGGCAGTGCGCCGCCACCGCGCCGGACGCGTGCGGGGCGGCCGGCGGCACCGGGGACGTCGACACGACGGTGACCCTGGCGGTCGGCGGACTCGCCACGTTCACGGTGACCGGCACCGTGCCGCCCACCGCGTCCGGTGACCTGGTGAACACCGCGACCCTGATGCCGCCGGCCGGCACCGTCGACAAGGGCTGCTCGCCGTCGTGTGCGGCCACGGAGACCACGAAGGGGCCGAAGGTCACCCTCACCAAGTCGGTGCTGCCGGCCGCCCCGAAGCCGGGGGACACGGTCACCTACACGGTGGCGATGGTCAACGACGGCACCGCCGACCACCCGGACTTCCGGTTCACCGACGACCTGACCGGCGTCCTCGACGACGCCACCTGGGTCGGCACCGGCGCGACCGGCGGCGGCACGTTCGACAGCACCGGCCTGCCCGCCCTGAAGTGGAACGGCCCGGTGCCGGCGGGGACGACCGTGACCGTCACGTACCAGGTGCGGGTGCAGACCCCGCCCGGCGGCGACGGCGTGCTGACCAACAAGGTGGTGGCCGCGGGCACCGACTGCGTGCTCGGCACCGAGCCCGGCTGCACCACGACCAGCCCGGAGATCCCCGGCGTGACGATGGCGAAGACGATGTCGCCGACCGCGCCCCGGCCGGGTGACGTCGTGACGTACACCGTGACGCTGGTCAACGCCACCGGCGCGGACTTCGCCGGCTTCACGTTCACCGACGACCTGACCGACGTGGAGGACGACGCCACCTGGCAGGGGCCGATCGTGACCGACCCGGCCGGGGCCGCCACGTCCGCGACGCACACGAAGCCGACCGTGTCCTGGGCGGGCACCGTCGCCGCGAAGTCCACGGTGACCGTGCGTTACACCGTGCGGGTCGACGACCACCCGGCCGGCAACGAGGTCCTGAAGAACAAGGTCGTGTCGACCAGTACTTCCTGCCGGACGGGTACCGAACCCGGCTGCTCCACCACCACCGATCCGCTGCCGTCGGTGACCGTCGCCAAGGCGCTCACCCCGACCACGCCGGTCTACGGCCAGCCGGTCACGTACACGGTGACCCTGCGCAACACCGGTCCGACCGGCTACCCGGGCTTCACGTTCACCGACGACCTGACGGGCGTCCTCGACGACGCGACCTGGGACGGCCCCGTCGACAGCGGCGGCGGCACGTTCACGAAGACGGGGACCGACCTGCGCTGGCAGGGCGACGTGCCGGCCGGCGCCACCGTCACCGTGTCCTACCGGCTGATCCTGAACGGGCCGCCGACCGGTGACCGGATGCTCACCAACACGGTGATCGCGACCGGCTCGAACTGCGTGCTCGGCACCGAACCCGGGTGCACCACGACCACCACGGTCCCGCCGGTCACCGGATTCGACGCCGGTGTGACCAAGGCGCCGAGTACCACCGGGGCGCGGATCGGGGACACGGTCACGTACACGGTGACGGTGCGCAACCTGCGGACGTACCCGCTGAAGAACCTGACCGTCACCGACGACCTGACGCACGTCACCGACAAGGGCACCTACAACGCCGACGCGGCCGCGTCGATCACGGGCGTCGTCGGGTACGCGGCCCCGCTGCTCACCTGGACCGGCGACCTCCCGGCCGGCGCGACCCTGACCCTCACCTACTCGGTGACCGTCACCAGCGCGGGGGACAAGTCCCTGGTCAACACGGTCTCGGTGCCCGGCTCGGACTGCCCGCCCGGCGGCGCGGCCACGAACTGCGTGGCCACCGTGGGCGTCGCGACCCTGACGTTCACGAAGACGTCGGCGCCGGCCGCGCCGGTCCCGGGCGGCACGGTCACCTACACCGTCGTGGTGCACAACGACGGCCTCGCGGGCTACCCCGACGCCACGTTCAGCGACGACCTGTCCGGGATCCTCGACGACGGGACGCTGAGCGGCTCACCGGGCGCCGACACCGGCACCGCCTCTATGTCGGGCAGGACGCTGACCTGGAAGGGCACCCTCGCGCCGGGCGCCAGGGCCACCGTGACCTATGCCGTCACGCTCGCCGACCCGCCGACCGGGGACAAGGTCCTGCGCAACAAGGTCGTCTCCACCAGCACGGGTACCAACTGCCCGGCCGGGTCCACCGACCCGAGGTGCGGCGGGGAGAACCAGCAGGGGCTCCCGTACCTGGACATCGTGAAGACCGCGGCGCCCGCCGTGCCCGGGCCGGGCGCGACGGTCACGTACACGATCCGGGTCACCAACTCCGGCAAGGCCACCTACCAGGGCGCGGCGCTGACCGACACCCTGAACGGGGTGCTCGACGACGCCGACTACAACGGCGACGTGCACGCCGACGCGGGCACCGCCGGCTACACCGCACCCGACATCACCTGGACCGGGGACGTACCGGTCGGGGCGACCGTGACCATCACCTACAGCGTGCGGCTGAAGAACCCGGAGACCGGGGACCGCCGGCTGCGCAACCAGGTCGTCGCCACCGGCGGGGGCACCTCCTGCCCGCCCGGCTCGGCCAACCAGGCCTGTACGACGGAGACCCCGACGCCGCCGTACGACCTCGGCGACGCCCCCGACAGCTACGGCACCCGCCGGGCCTCGGGCGGGGCGGTCGCCCAGGTGGTCGACGGCCTGCGGATGGGCCCGACCGTGACGGCGAAGCTCGACGCGCCGGCCCTGCTCGACGGGCTCACCGACCCGTCCGACGACGCGCTGGTCATCGCCGACCTGCCGTCCCTGGTGGAGCGCCAGGCCGGCTACGCCATCGACGTGCCGGTCACCAACAGTGACGGCCGCACCGCCCAGCTCACCGGCTGGATCGACGCGGACCGCGACGGCACGTTCGGGCCCGCCGAGCAGGCCACCGCCCCCGTGCCGGCCGGCGCGTCCACGGTGCGGCTGGTCTGGAGCGGCCTGGACACCCCGACCCCGGGCGCGACGTACCTGCGGCTCCGGCTCAACGGCGACCAGCTCGCCGGCGGCCGGATCGGCACGGAAACCCTGGTCGGGGCACGTGCCGAGGCGCTCCCCACCACCGGCCCGACCGGGTTCGGCGGCTACGGCGAGGTCGAGGACTACCCGCTGACCATCGCCGCGGGCCCGGTCCTCCCGGTCACCGGACCGCCCGTCGGCCGCCTCGCCCTCGCCGGCGCGGTCGCCCTGACGATCGGCGCCGCCCTGTACGGCATCACGGCGACCCGGCCCCGGCGGGCCAGGCGCTGACCTCGTGAAAGGGGCGGCGGACCAGTCGCCCCTTTCACATATAACAATGGATGTAATAGGGAAACGGGCCTCGATGCGTCTCTAGTTTTTTCCTTAAACGCGTGAAGCGAATCAATAACAGTTCGGGTAACACCGTTGTGTCCTCCTGTTAGGAACCACAAGGCTGCCGGGTGCAGGGGTGTCGAGTTGACATCCCTTACTTGTTCAACCAGGGGGTTCCAATGGCATTACCCTCACCGTCCCCTCGGCGTCGCCTCGCCTACGGCCGGCTGATCCCGGCCGTCGTCGCCGTGCTCGCCGTGGGCGTGGCGCCTGCCGTGGCGCAGGGTGACCCGGGCCTGAACGGACGCGGCGCGCAGGCCCCGCTGTCCTCGTTCGGCGACAACGAGAAGGGCGACCAGGGCGGGTTCTTCGACTCGCGCACCGCCGCGGCCAGCCGCCGTACCCTGCAGGTCAAGGCCGCCGCCCTCGCCGCGGCCCCGCGTCCCGGACTGCGCGCGCTGAAGGCCGAGCTCGGCGTTCAGGGCACCGTGGACCTCGACCCGCTGACCGGTACGCCGCGCACCGTCAGCAAGCTCGACGGCTACCTCGCCGGCCCGAGCACGGCCAACCCGGCCCAGATCGCCATCAACTACGTCCGCACGCACGCCGACGCGTTCGGGCTCAAGAACGCCGACATCGACGGGCTGGTGCTCCGCCAGGAGTACGTCGACATCGCCGGTACCCGTCACCTGTCCTTCGTGCAGAAGGTCAACGGCGTCACGGTCTTCAACAACGGTCTCAAGGCGCACATCGCCAAGGACGGTTCGCTGATCTCCCTCGACGGCTCCCCGGTCGCCTCGCTGCCGACCGGGTTCGCCGCGCCGAAGCTGAACGCCACCACCGCCCGGGGCACGGCGCTCAAGGACGTCGGCGGCAACGCCGACGCGCCCGTCGCCAAGGACTCGACCGCCCAGCAGGTCGTCTTCCAGACCGCCGCCGGCCCGCGCCTCGCGTGGCAGGTCTCCGTCCGGCCGTCCAAGGACGAGCACTACCTGCACGTCCTCGACGCCGAGACCGGTCAGGTGCTCTACCGCAAGAGCCTGATCAACCACGAGTCCGACCCGAACCAGGCCAAGGCCAGCACCTGGAACAACCACCCGGGCGCGCTGCGCGGCGGGGACACCCAGCCGACCACCCTGCCGGGTGTCGCGCCGGGCGCGAAGAACCTTTCGGGTACGTACGCGCACGTGTACCTCGACCTGAACAACAACGACGTGGCCGACGCGGACGAGGAGGTCGGCCCGAACGCGGCCGGCACCTTCGAGTACGGCTTCAAGAACTTCATCAAGGCCGACGGCCCGCCGTGCTCCAGCCACTACCAGTGCTCCTGGAACCCGGCCGTCCCCGGCTCCTGGCGGGCGAACGCCAACCAGAACGCCGTGCAGCTGTCCTACTTCCTGGGCAAGTTCCACGACCACCTCGAGGGTGGCACGGTCGGCTTCACCCGTGAGGCCGGCAACTTCGACGCCCGCGACGGCGACGCCGTCCAGGGCGAGGCCATGGACGGGGCCAACACGGCCAACGGCCTGCCGGGCGGCAACGCCAACAACGCGAACATGGACACCCCGGTCGACGGCACCCCGCCGCGGATGCAGATGTACCTGTTCTACGACGACGGCAACTTCAACTGGCTGTCGGGCAACAGCGGCGACGCGGCCGACATCGTCTACCACGAGTACACCCACGGCCTGTCGAACCGGCTCGTCGTGGACGCCAACGGCATGTCGACCCTCGGCCCGGTGCAGGCCGGCTCGATGGGCGAGGCCTGGTCCGACTGGTACGCGATGGACCTGCTCGTGAAGGAGGGCTCGCAGTCCGACCGCAAGAACGCGGCCGACCTGCGGATCGGTGACTACGTCGGGCACGGCACCGACGGCATCCGGACCCAGCCGATCGACTGCAAGGTCGGCGTCGTCGACGCGGCCTGCCCGGGTGGCGCGCGCAGCGGCCCCGGCGGCTTCACCTACGGCGACTTCGGCAAGATCTCCGCCGGTGGCCCCGAGGTGCACGCCGACGGCGAGATCTGGGTCGAGACCCTGTGGGACCTGCGGTGCGAGGTCGGCAGCGACGTGTCCGAGTCCCTGGTGACCCGGGCCATGGAGCTGTCCCCGTCCAACCCGTCGTTCCTCGACGAGCGCAACGCGATCCTGCTCGCCGACACGGTCGTCTACGGCGGCAAGTACCGCGACGTGATCTGGAAGACCTTCGCGGCGCGCGGCATGGGCTACTTCGCCGGCGCCATCGACGGTGACGACTCGGCTCCGACCGAGGACTTCAGCCTGCCGCCGGCCCCCGGCACCGCGCAGGGCACCGTCTCCGGCACCGTGACCGACAACGTCACCGGCGCGCCGGTCGCGGGCGTCAACGTCTCCTTCGGTGGCCACTCCGGCACCATCGGCGGCAACCTGAACGCGGTCACCGCCGCGGACGGCACCTACACGATCAGCGGCGTCACCTACGGCCCGTACACCAAGTTCAGCGCCGTCGGTGGCGGCTACGACACGGTGGCCGGCCCGAAGACGGTCAACACCCCGAGCACCGTGGCGAACTTCGCCATGGCCCGCGAGTGGGCGTCGGTCGGCGGCGGCGGCGCGATCACGGGCTCCAACGGCCCGAACTTCGGCGGCGGCTGCAACCAGGTCGCGCTGATCGACCAGTCGGTCGGCTCCGGCTGGGTGTCCGACGCGTCCTTCACCGGCCCGACGACGATCCGTTCGCGGTTCGTCATCATCAAGCTGCCGGCGGCGGTCAACATCTCCAAGCTGGTCATCAACCCGACCGCCGCGTGCGGCGTCGGCGGCAGCGCGGGCGTGGGCGACTACAAGCTGGAGTCCTCGGCGGACGGCGTGACCTGGACGGTGGCCTCGACCGGTCACTTCGGGGTCCCGCAGCGCGGCCAGAACGTGACGGTCCCGCTGAACGCGGGCTCGGCGGCCGGCGTGAAGTTCCTCCGCTACACGATGCTGAGCAACCAGCTCGCCGACGTCGGCGGCACCTGCCCCGGCGCGTTCGGCGGCTGCACCTACGTCTCCACCTCGGAGCTGTCGGTGTACGGCAGCGCCTCGTAACACGGCGTGACGAAGAAGGCGGGTCCCGTGTCCACGGGGCCCGCCTTCCCGCGTAGGTAGGGCTAGCCGTACCACCGGAACGGGGGCGGACAGGATTCCCGCCGGCCCGCCCCGAAACTAGCGTCGACGACATGAAGATCTACTCAGGACGAGGAGCCCGCCGGGTCACCGCCGGACTCCTGCTCACCGGGCTCGTGGCCGGCACGCTCGGCACCGCCGCCGGCCCCGCCACCGCGGCGGGCGACACCCGGGGCCGGCTGGTCTCCGCGACGGCCATGCGCACCTACCACTCCGCCGACGAGGTCGCCGCCGAGCTGCGGGGCGCGGAGTTCGACGCGGGCGCGGTCCGGTACGGCGTCGACACCTACCGGCTCGTCTACCGCACCGTGGACGTCGCCGGTAGGCCCACCACGGCCAGCGGACTCGTCGCGCTGCCCCGCAACCACGTCCGCGAACTGCGCACCGTGTCCTACGCGCACGGCACCACCACCTACCGGGGCGACGCGCCCTCCGCGCCGGCCGAGGACGGCTGGGCCCAGGCCCCGGCGCTCACCTACGCGGCCGCCGGGTTCGCCGCCGTCGTCCCCGACTACCTCGGGATGGGTACCGGCCCCGGGCTGCACCCCTGGATGCACATCCCGTCGGAGACCACCGCCTCCCTGGACCTGTTGCGGGCGGCGCGCGAGTTCGTACCCACCAAGGGCAAGGCCCTGAAGCGGCAGGTACTGGCCGCCGGCTTCTCCCAGGGTGCCTCCGCCGCCCTCGGCCTCGGCCGGGAACTGGAGGCCGGCGGCGACCCGTGGTTCCGCCTCGCCGCCGTCGCCCCGATCAGCGGCGCGTACGACTTCCGGGGCGCCGAGATCCCCGCCCTGCTCAACAAGGAACTGGAGCCGAAGCTGAGCGTGCTCTACACGGCGCTGTTCCTGGTCACCTTCAACCGGCGGGCGCACTTCTACACCGACCCGGCCGAGGTGTTCCAGGACGGCTACGCGCACAAGATCGAGGCCCTGTTCGACGGCTCCGTCCCCGGCCAGGTGCTGTTCCGGGAGACCCCGGAGACCCTCAAGGACCTGCTCAAGCCGCGCGGCTTCGACCTGCTCCGCAACCCCCCGGCGTCGTTGGCGGCGGAACTGCGGGTCACCGACGCGGTCTGCTCGGACTGGACCCCGAAGGCCCCGGTACGGCTGTTCGAGATCGTGAAGGACGAGCAGGCGGCCAACGCCAACACCGCCCGGTGCGCGGCCAGCCTGCGCGGACACGGGGTCGACCCGCACCTGACCACCTTCACCGAGGGGGCCTACAACGGGTCGGCGCACCTGAGCTCGAACATCCAGGGCACGGCGGCGACGGTGCGCTGGTTCGCCGAACTGTGAGCGGTCGCGGCTGACGCCCTGCTCGGACCGTCAGCCGCCCGTGGTCCAGGCCCGGTGGTCGCCCGTCGCGGGTGGCCGCCGGGCCTTCCGGTGTGTCAGCCCCCGACCCGCACCAGGCGGTAGCCCAGGGGCTCGGCCGGGTCCTCGATGGCGAGGATGTGCTGGCCGGTGCCGGGGCGGATCCGGCTGATCACGTCACCGATCGCCTCGCCGGCCCCGGCGACCACGAGGCGGACCCTCCTGCCCCGGGCCGCCGCGCGCACCGCCTTGCGGAGCTGGGGGTTGAGCAGGTGGCGGGCCAGGTCGTAGGCGGTCGCGCGGATGGCGGCGGCGCGCGGGTCCTCGGTCGGGTCGGTGTGCACGGCCTGAGCCTAGTGACCGGGTCCGACAAACCCGCCCGGCGCGAGCCGGCGACCCGGAGACGCGAACGGCCCGGACCTCGGCGGTCCGGGCCGAACCTGTCCGTCCTACTGGTTGCGCGCCTCGCGGGTCCGGACCGCCGCCTCGATCCGGTTCGCGGTGCGACCGGAGGTCAGAGCCTTGCGGGCCCGGGTGTACAGGTAGTACGCGCCGCCGACGACCGCCGCGCCGACGATGAGGTAGCCGAGGATTCCGAGCAGTGCGCCGATGAGCTTGAGCGCCAGCCAGCCGGCGAGGGCCAGACCGACGACACCGACGGCCAGCCACAACAGGAGTTTGCCCATACGTCGATCGTGACACCGTCCCGGCGGCCCCGCCATCAGGGAAGACCCGGAAAACGCCGGTTGTCTGGTACCCGTCGTGGGTAGCCTGGGGCATGGCCGAGGGGGACGGGGTCGCGCGCGGGGTGGTCGTCGGGATCGACGGCTCGACCGGCAGCCGGGGCGCGGTGGAGTTCGCCGCCGACGAGGCGGTGGCCCGCCGGGTGCCGCTGCACCTGCTCTGCGTGACCCTGCCGGCCCTGATGCTGTCGCCGCCGCTCCTCGCGCCGTTCCCGACGAGCGCCCCGGACCCGGGCCTCGATCCGGTACCCGGCTTCCTGGAGGAGCTCGCCGAGCAGGTCCGACGCACCCGGCCCGGGCTGGAGACGGTCCCGGAGGTGGTCCCCGGCGGGCCGTCGGCCGTCCTCGTCGAGCGGTCCCGGACCGCGGACCTGGTCGTGGTCGGCGCGCGCGGCCACGGCGGCTTCCTCGAACTCCTCGCCGGCTCGGTCGCCACCCAGGTCGCCACGCACGCGCACTGCCCGGCGGTCGTCGTCCGGGGCACGGCACGCCACGAGGGTCCGGTCGTGGTGGGCGTCGACGACGCGCCCGAGACGGATGTGGCCGTCGACCTGGCGTTCTACGAGGCCGTGCTGCACGGCCGGCGGTTGCGCGCCGTGCACGTCGGGCACGGGGATCCGGACGCCCCGCTGGCCCGCTGGCGGAGCCGGTACCCGGACGTGGCCGTCGAGACCGTGTCGAGCCGGGACAAGGATGTGGCGGCGGCCCTCGTGGCGGCCTCGGAGGACGCCCGGATGGTCGTGGTGGGGTCCCGGGGCCGGGGCGGGCTGCGGAGCCTCCTGCTGGGCTCGGTGGGCTACGCGCTGGCCCACCACGCGCACTGCCCGGTCGTGATCGCCCACCCGACCGCACCCTGACGGGTCCCCCGTAGGTCCCGGTCGGGCCCGGTCGTCACCCCACGGAGCTACGCCGAAGTCCACTCCGCCGGGTGACGGTTTCCGCGCCGTGGGACGACAGCGTCTAGACCATGATCCGACGCCTCGCGCTCTCCGCCGTCCTGTTCCTCGGCATGGTCGCCGTCCTGCCGCCGGTGCACGCCGTCGCAGACCCGTCCCCGGGCCTGGAGACGGTCACCGAGATCGTCGGGGACGTCCGGGCCGCGAGCCGGATCACGATCCTGGTACCCGGGGCGGGCGTGACGCCGGACAACTTCCGCGAGGGCCTCGGCAACGTGACCCGGCGCGCGCCGGCCCGCTGGGCGCGGTGGCTGGCCGCCGAGGCGCACGACCCCCGGGTGGCCGTGATCGCCTGGCTCGGGTACCTGCCGCCGAAGGGTGCCAGCCTCGCCGTCGCCCGGGGCGAGCGCGCCGACGTGGGCGCCCGCGAACTGGAGGCGTACGTGGCCGGGCTGGCCGCCGCGAACCCGGGCGCCACGATCACGGTCGTCGGGCACTCGTACGGCTCCGTGGTCGTCGGGCACGCCGCCGCCGCGCTGCCGGCCAGCGTCACGGACCTGGTGTTCCTCGGCAGCCCCGGCACCGGCGCGCACACCGCCGCCGACCTCGGCGGGCACGCCCGGGTCTGGGCGGGCAGGACCGGGGACGACTGGGTGAGCCGGATCCCGAACACGACGATCCTCGGCTTCGGCCACGACACCGACCCGACGGACCGGGACTTCGGCGCCCGCCCGCTGCCGGTGGACGGGGCGGCCGGCCACGACGGCTACTTCGTCCCGGGCACCGGCTCCCTGCGCGCCCTCGCGGAGATCTCCACGTCCGGCGCGCTGGCCCCGGCCACGCACTGACAGCGGCCGCACCGGGACGGCCGCGCCGACAGCGGCCGCACGGACAACGGCCGCGTCGGGACGCCGGCCCCCCGGTACCCGTCCGGCTCCGTTCTGTCGGTGGTGGGTGGGAGCATCGGGGGATGAGTCTCACCCGGCGGGAAGCGTCCGATGCGGTCACCGGTCTCGGTTGGCGGCTGGTCCTGGGGGAGGTCCGCACCCGGGTGCGGGTGTCCTCCTTCGCGGAGGGGGCCACGGTCGCGGCCCGGGTCGCCGCCGCGTGCGGGGCCGCCGCCGACGACAGCCTGCGGGTCGACGTGCGCCCCGACCAGGTCACCGTGAGCCTGCACGCCCCCGGGGCCCGGCTGGTCACGACCCGGGAGGTCGAGCTGGCCGGCGCGGTCACCCGGGCCCTGGGCGCGGACGGCTGGCCCACCCACCCCGGGCTCGACGACCCGGCCCGGCCCGTGCAGCTGCTGGAGATCGCGATCGACGCGCTGGACATCGCCGCCGTCCGGCCGTTCTGGGCGGCCGTTCTGGGCTATGTGGACGAGGTGCCCGGCGGCGACGGCCTGTCCGACCCGGACCGGGCGGGGCCGACGTTCTGGTTCCAGCGGATGGACGCGCCGCGCCCGCAGCGGAACCGGATCCACGTCGATGTCACGGTGCCGCACGACGAGGCGGACCGCCGGGTCCGGGCCGCGCTCGACGCGGGCGGCCGGCTGGTGTCGGACGCCGAGGCGCCGGCCTTCTGGGTGCTGGCCGACGTCGAGGGCAACGAGGCGTGCGTGACCACCTGGCAGGGCCGGGACTGACCGTCACTCGGCGTGACTAACATCACGTTCCAGCAGCTCTGATCCCCACCCGTCGCGATGTCGCGCGACGGGCCACCACCCTGCCTCCAGCATGCCCGGATGACCGGCGGACCTGGGCTGACAGCGGCCGTACAGCCGCCGTCCAGCCCGTGGTCCTACCGTCGCCCGGCCGGTCACCTTCCGTGACGGCTCCCCTCAACCATGCCTGGAGGCGTGTCGTCCATGCCCGTTGTCCTGTCCCATCGACCGCCACGGGGCGGCCGATGGTCCCGAGGGTTGACCCTCGTGTTGGGGGCCACCCTCGTGGCCTCCCTGACCGGTGCGCCCCCGGCCCTCGCGGCCCCGTACACCCCGGGTAAGGCGCAGAAGGAGAGGCCCGTCGCCGGGGTCCGGGTCAAGCCGGGCGCGGCGGTGAGGCCCTCCACCGGTACCCCCCTCGAGGTTTCCGCTCCGGTCTGGCCCGCCGCCGCCAGTGTCGACGTCGAGCTCGGCGGGGCGGCGTCCCGTCTCGCGGGTCAGGCCCCCGGTGCGGTGCGCGCGGGTAGCTCCCCGGTATGGGTCGAGCCGGCCCCGGCCGCTCCCGCCGACGCCGCCCGCGCGTCCGGCGCCGCCGCTTCCGCGCCCGGGAACGCCGCCCCCACCAAGCTCCGGGTCCGCATCTACGACCACGCGGCCAGCACGAGAGCCGGCGCCGACGCCCTGCTGTTCCGGGTGTCCAGCCTGGCCGGCGACGGCCCGGCGAAGGTGTCCATCGACTACTCCGCGTTCCGGGGGGCCCACGGGGCCGACTGGGCCCAGCGCCTGCGCCTCACCGCCCTCCCCGAGTGCGCGCTGACCACTCCGGACGTGCCCGGCTGTCAGGGCCGCGTCCTCGAGTCGGCCAACGACGCGCGCGCCAACACGGTGTCGGCGACGGTGGCCGTGACCGGCTCCCAGGCGGGCGGTGCCCTGCTCGGCGTGACCCCCGGCCCGTCGAGCCCGGCCGGTGACTACACCGCGACGTCGCTCGCCTCGGCCGGCGTGTGGAGCGCGGGTACCCACACGGGCGAGTTCTCCTGGAACTACCCGCTGCGGACCCCGCCGGGCCTGGGCGGCCCCGCGCCGACCCTGGCGCTGGCGTACTCCTCGGCCAGTGTCGACGGCCGGATGGCGGCCTCGAACAACCAGCCGAGCTGGGTGGGCGAGGGCTTCGACCTGGACGCCGGCTACATCGAGCGCAAATACCAGCCGTGTCAGCAGGACATGGGCCCGCTGCCGACCGACGCCACGAAGAAGGCGAACAACACGGTCAAGAACGGCGACCTGTGCTGGGCCACGGACAACGCGACGCTGGCGATGTCCGGGCACGCCGGTGAGCTGCTCAGGGACTCCGCCGGGGCGTGGCACCTGCGCAGCGAGGACGGCACCCGGATCACCCGGGAGACGAGCTCCGGCAACGGCGCGCGCAACGGCGAGTACTGGGTCGTCACCACCGGCGACGGCGTGAGGTACTACTTCGGCGACAAGGCCGCCACCACCCTCAAGGTGCCGGTCGCCGGCAACCACCCCGGCGAGCCGTGCCACGCCACGGCGTTCGCGGACTCGTTCTGCACCCAGGCGTGGCGCTGGTACCTCGACCACGTCGTCGACCCGCACGGCAACACGATGACGTACTCCTACACCAAGGAGACGAACAAGTACGCCAAGAACCTCAAGGACACCGACGCGGTGACCTACGACCGGGCGGCGTACCTGGAACGGATCGACTACGGCACCCGGACCGACCGGACCGAGTCCGCGCCGATGCACGTGGAGTTCGAGTCGGCCGACCGGTGCGCCGCCGACTGCGGCACGAAGGACGCGACGCACTGGACGGACGTGCCGTGGGACCAGTCCTGCGACAAGAGCCCCTGCAAGGTGTACGCGCCGACGTTCTGGACCACCAAGCGGCTCAGCAAGGTGACCACGTTCGCCGGTACCGACGACGTCGAGTCCTGGACCCTGTCGCACTCCTACCCGAACCCGGGCGACGGCACCCGCGCCGGCCTGTGGCTGGACCGGATCTCGCACAAGGGCCTGGTCGGCGCGTCGACGGACACCCCCGACATCGTGTTCACGGGTACCCAGCTGAACAACAGGGTGGACACCACCACCGACCAGTACGCGGCGATGAACTGGTGGCGGATCAAGGCCATCGACACCGAGTCCGGCGGCAAGGTCGAGATCACGTACTCCGACCAGGACTGCGTGCCCGGTTCGCGGATGCCCGACGGGAACAACCTGAAGGACAACCACCTGCTGTGCTACCCGGTGAAGTGGGTGCCGGACGGCAAGAAGGCCCCGATCCTCGACTACTTCCACAAGTACGTGGTCAGAGTGGTCACCGAGACCGACCTCACGGGCGGCGCCCCACGCAAGATCACGAAATACGACTACGTCGGCGAACCCGCGTGGCACTACACCGACGACGACGGCCTGATCGGCAAGGACTACAAGACCTGGTCCGTGTGGCGGGGCTACGGCGCGGTCCGCGAGACCAAGGGTGATCCCGGTTCGCAGACGTCGGCCGAGAACCGGTACTACCGCGGCATGGGCGGCACCCTGCCCGCCGCCGGTGGCGCTCCGGCGATCACCGACGAGGAGGCGTTCGCCGGCCAGCTCCGCGAGAAGGTCACCTTCAACGGGCCGGGCGGCGCGGAGGTGTCCGCCGAGTCCTACGCCCTGTGGCAGTCGGACCCGCCGACGGTCTCCCGGACGGTGAACGGCTCCACGGTGCACGCGCGGTACACGGGCAAGGCCGGCAAGTACACCCGGACGGCCCTGGACGGTGGCCGGCCCGCCCGCACCACCACCGAGACGACCAGGTACGACGCCTACGGTGCCCCGGAGCAGACCGAGGACCTGGGCGACGACAACGTGACCGGGGACGAGAAGTGCGTCCTCGCCGAGTACGCCCGCAACACGGCGGCCTGGATGATCCAGTCCACGTCCCGCCAGCACTCCTACGCCGTGACCTGCGCGAAGGTGAAGGCCGGCGGCCTGACCGACGCCGACGTGCTCGGTGACGACCGGACCTTCTACGACGGCGGGGCCCTCGGCGCCGCCCCGACGAAGGGCGACGCCACCCGGACCGAGTCGCTGAGGGCGTACAACGGGGGCAACCCGACGTTCCAGTTCACGACCAGCACCTACGACGCCTACGGCCGGGGCCTGGACCGCACGGACGTCCGGGGCAACCCCACGAGGACGGTCCACACCCCGGCCGCCGGCGGCCCGGTCACCCAGGTCGAGACCACGGAACCGCTGGGCTGGAAGACCACGAAGACGTTCGAGCCCGGGTGGGGATCCGTCCTCGTGGAGACCGACCCGAACCAGCGCCGGACCGAGCACGCGTACGACGGCCTCGGCCGGACCGTCGGGATCTGGAAGCCGGGGCGGGACCGCGCGGGCGGCGCCAGCGCGAACATCACCTACGCGTACCTGGTGCGCACCAACGCGCCGACCGTGATCACCACCCGCAAGCTCAACGCGTCCGGCGGGTACGCGGTGTCCCACCAGCTGCACGACGGGCTGCTCCGGCTCCGGCAGAACCAGGTGCCGGACGCGGCGGGCTCGGCGAGGGCCGTCGTCACCGACACGCTCTACGACACGGCGGGCCGCGCCACCCGGGTGAGCAAGCCGTACCTGTCGACCCAGTCGATGAGTACGGACCTGATCCGCTCGACCGAGGCCATCCCGGTGCAGGACGTGTCCGTCTACGACGGCGCCGCCCGGATCACCGCCGCCATCACCCTGCTCAACGCGCCGCCCGGCGGCAGCCCGGGCGGGACCGAGAAGTGGCGGACCAGCACCTCCTACGGCGGGGACCGGATCGACAGCACCCCGCCGGAGGGCGACACGGTGATGTCGAAGGTGCTCGACGCGGCGGGGAAGACGGCCGAGGTGCGGCAGTACCACGCGGGCGTGCCGGCCGGCTCGACCGACCCGGCGGGCTACGACGCGACCCGCTACGCCTACACCGCCAAGGGCCAGCTGTCCCGGGTCACCGGTCCGGGCGGCAACCACTGGGACTACACGTACGACCTGCACGGCAAGGTCCGGACCATCACCGACCCGGACAAGGGCACGGCCACCTCGACGTACGACGAGTTCGGCCAGGAACAGACCACGAAGGACGCCCGGGGCAACGTCCTGGCGTACACGTACGACCCGATCGGTCGCCGGACGAGCGTGCGGGACGGGTCGGTCACCGGACCGGTGCGCGCGGAGTGGGTCTTCGACACCCTCGCGCTCGGCAAGTTGACGAAGGCCGTCCGGTACGTCGGCGGGGACGCCTACGCCCAGGAGACGGTCGGCCTCACCGCCGACTACCAGCCGACCACGGTCCGGTTCACGGTTCCCGGCACCACGGTGGGCGGCACGTACGACTACGTCTACACCTACAACCAGGACGGTTCGCCGTACACGGCGCAGCTGCCTGTCGCCGGTGACGTCAAGAAGGAGACCCTGAAGTACGGCTACGACGCCCTCGGGCAGTCGACCACCGTGCGCTCGGGGTACGGCACCAGCGCCGAGACGGACCTGGTGACCACCACCGGCTACACCTCGTTCGGCGAGGTCGGCGCCTACACGCTGCGGAACAACAACGGCAACGTCGTCGGCGTCACCCGGACCTACGAGTCGGACACCCGGCGGCTGGCCCAGGTCTGGACGTCCAAGCAGACCGCGCCGACCGACGTCGCCGACGTCCGGTACTCCTACGACCCCGCAGGCAACGTGACCCGGACGGCAGACCTGACCTCGGGGGACACCCAGTGTTTCCGGTCGGACCACCTCCGCCGGACCACCGACGCCTGGACCCCGGCCGACGGGAACTGCGCGCCGGACCCGACGGTCGGCGCGCTGGGCGGGCCCGCGAAGTACTGGCACGAGTTCGGCTTCGACCTCGCGGGCAACCGCACGTCGTTCGTCGAGCACGCGGCCGCGGGCAACAGGAGCACGACCTACACCATCAAGCCGGGTACGCACCAGCTGACCGGCAGCACCGAGGGCACGACGACCCGCGCGTGGCGGTACGACGAGGCCGGCAACACGGTCAGCCGGCCGGCCGCGTCGGGTGCGCAGACCCTGACCTGGGACGCCGAGGGCCATCTCGCCAGGGCCGTCGACGGGACGGGGACCACCCAGTACACGTATGACGTGGGCGGCGGCAGGTTGCTGCGCACGGATCCGGCGGGCACGACGCTGTACCTGCCGGGCCAGGAGATCCGGTACACCGCCGGCACCGGCGTGAAGACCGGCACCCGGTACTACAAGCACGCCGGCAGCCAGGTGGCCGTCCGGGCCGGGTCCGCGCTGACCTGGCTGTCCAGCGACCACCACGGCACGGCGGGCATCTCGATCGCGGCGGTCAGCCAGGCCGTGTCGGTCCGGCGGGACACCCCGTTCGGCGGCGTCCGGTCCACCTCCGGCACGTGGCCGGCGGCGATGGACAAGGGCTTCGTCGGTGGCACCAACGACAACACCGGCCTGACCCACCTGGGGGCCCGCGAGTACGACCCCGGCACCGGCCGGTTCATCTCCGTGGACCCCGAGTTCAACGAGAAGGACCCGCAGCAGCTCAACGCGTACGTCTACAGCAACAACAACCCGTCGACGCTGTCGGACCCGGCCGGTACCCGGTGGAGCTGGGGCAAGATCCTCACGGTCACCGCCATCGTGGTGGCGGTCGTGGCGGTGGTCGCGGTGGCGGTCATCATGCCGGCGGCCATCCCGCTGATGATGGGCGCGGCGGCCAACGCCAGCGCCGGGGCCCTGGCCGGGGGTTCCTCCCTGGGCATGGCCGCGGCCGTGGGCGGGGTCGCGGCGGTCGGCGAGGCGGCGGCGGCGGGAGCCGTCGTGGCCGGCGCGGGCGTCGTCGCCAGCGGCATGTACATGGGCGGCAAGATCGCCAGCGGTTATGCCCAGGGCGGCGAACCCGGTGGCCCCGCCGGCGGCCGGTCGCCCTCCTCGCGCCGGGCGCCCACCGACGATGGCGCACCCGCCGACCACTCCGTACCGACCGGGGCGCGTCCGTTCAACCCGGCGAACCGTGGCCGGGACGACGGCGAGCACGTGTTCAGCGGACACGGGTCGATCGACATCGACGCGCCGCACACCATCGTGCCGGAGGGCACCACGGTGCACGTGTACGCCCGGGACAACCGGACGATCGAGGACCGGCTCGGCAACCGGATCGAGCGGGGTGTGGACGTGCGGCCCAGGACGATCTACCGGCCGGGGGACAGCATCCCGGCGTACCTGCTGCACCCGATCGTGCCCCAGGCCATCCAGCACAACCGCAACCCGTGGGTCGTGGACCGCACGACCCGGTTGTCCACCATGCTCAGGCCGAACATGGGCACCGTGCACTGGGCGGCGTGCGCGTGCCACGAGCGGGGTACCGCCCCGCCGGAGCCGCCGATGCTCAACGCCCGCGACCGTCAGAGCATGCGCATGCAACGGGAGATCCAGTGACGTACTTCGCCGACCTCGGCCCGTACCCGCCGGCCGAGCCGCTCGACCCGGACGTCCTCGCCTACCTGATCGAGGAGGGCGAGGAGGACCTCGACGGCGAGGTCGTCTGGGCGGACCTGCGCACCGTCGGCTGGTTGGAGCCGGAGCACCGGTTCCCGGTCGGCCCGGTCGACCCCGGGTTCGTGTCCCGACTCGGCTGGCTGTGTACGCACCGCCAGGTCGTCGGGACCCGGGGCGCCCACAGTTGCCGGCTGCCCGGCTGCGCCCCGGAGCAGCGACCGGAGGGGACTCGGGTGCTGATCGACGGCACGAGCGTCCTCCTGGGCAGGGCGGAGGTCCGGGTCGGCGCCACCGATGGCACCGGATACGCCGCCCCGACGCTGATCCACCACTACGTCACCGCGCACGGCTACCAGCCGCCGGCCGAGTTCGTGGCCGCGGTCCTCGCCGAACGGCCCACCCGGGGCCACTGATCCACCCCTCACCGGGCCGGGACCGCCACCCGACGGCGGCCCCGGCCCGGGTACCCCCTGATCAAAAGGAATTTCCATGGCACCTCTCAGACGCCTGACGACCAGCGGGGCCGTCGCGGCCCTGCTCGTCGCGGGCCTCAGCCCCCTCACGCCCGCCGCCGCCCCGGCGGCGGCCGCCCCACCCGCCTGCGCCGACACCCGGCCCGACGCCGCCCAGGCCGCCGCCATGGCCAGGGACTGCCGGAGGCGGGTCGAGATCCTCCCGCTGCGCACCGAGACCGCCCAGACCTTCGCGAAGCCCGACGGCGGCTACACCACCGAGGAGTCGGTCGCCCCGCGCTGGTCGCACCGCCCCGACGGCTCGTGGTCGGCGGTCGACACCACCCTCGTCGCCACCGGCGGCACGGTCACCCCGAAGGCGTCGGCCCTGCCGGTCACCTTCTCGGGCGGCGGCACCGGCCCGCTGGCCACCCTGCGCGACGGGGACCGGGAACTGGCCGTGTCCTGGCCCGGCGGCGCCCTGCCCGCGCCGACCCTGTCGGGGGACTCCGCGACCTACCCCGAGGTGCTGCCCGGCGTCGACCTCACCGTGACCGCCACCGCGCTCGGCTTCTCCGAGATACTCGTCGTCAGGAGCCGCCAGGCCGCGGCCAACCCGGCGCTGAAGGAGGTCACCTTCGGGCTGGCCACCAAGGGCGTGACGACCCGCGCCGCCGACGGCGGACTGGTCGCCGTGGACGCCGAGGGCGCACCGGTGTTCACGTCGCCGACCCCGGTGATGTGGGACTCGGCGGACAAGGCCACCCCCGCCGCCAAGGGGCTGAAGGCGGCGGCGCCCCGGACGGCCCGGGAGCCGAAGAAGGCGACCATGCCCGTCAGGGCCGCCAACGGCACCCTGACCGTCACGCCCGACCAGGCCATGGTCGACGCCGCCGACACCGTGTACCCGCTGTTCATCGACCCCTCCTGGGGCGGTGGCCTGCGGAACAACAACTGGGCCAACGTGTTCAGCAAGTTCCCCGACTCCACCGGCCTGACCCTCACCGGCGACGGCAAGGTCTGGGGCAACGCCGGCTCCGGCAAGGTGTGCGACTTCGACAACAACGGCAACTGCCTGAGCTCGACGTACCAGGTCCGCTCGCTGTTCCAGATGGACACCGGCGCGATCCGGGGCCACCACGTCACCAGGGCGTCGTTCCACATCACCCAGCGGCACGCCTGGACCTGCGCCCCGAAGTCCAACGCGAAACTGTGGCGCACCGAGAACGTGGCCAACCCGGAGAACTACTCCACCACCACCTGGCGGGCCACCAACGACTGGAGCAAGTTCCGCTGGCACGAGTCGACCACGGCCCCCGGCAACCACCGCGCGGACTCCAACTACGGCTGCGACGGCGCCGGCAACGTCGAGTTCGACGTGACCGGGTGGACGCGCGCGGTCGCCGACAGCGGCGGCTGGTACCTCGGCGTGGGTCTGCGGGCCGAGAACGAGGGCGACGTCAACCAGTGGAAGCGGTTCGACGCCGGCTCCGCCCGGCTGGCCGTGGACTACAACGACCCGCCGACCCTCCCGGACTGGCTCCAGGTGGACGGGCACAACTGCGCGACCGGCGAGAACCGGCCCGTCGTCCCCACGAGGACCCCGACCCTGTCCGCCCGGCCCTGGGACCCCGACGGCGACACCCAGCAGGTGTGGCTCGCGGCCGTGAAGTGGAACGGCACGGCGTACGACGAGAGCACGGGCGTCGCCGGCTACCAGGACCACGTGGCCAACGGCACCCGCGGCCACTGGACCACTCCCGCGCTGGCGGAGAACGGGATCTACGGCTTCCGGGCCCAGACCAACGACTACGGCAAGGGCGGCGTCGGACCGGTCACGAACACGAACGACTGCCAGTTCCAGGTCGACACCGTCGCGCCGGACGTGCCGAAGGTGACCTCCGCGGAGTACCCGGAGAGTTGTTCGCTCTGCGGGGGGATCGGCCGGAACGGGAACTTCACGTTCCGGAGCTCACCGGACGTCAAGTACTTCAAGTGGGGCTTCGGCACCTCCCTCACCCGCGAGGCGCAGGCGGCCCGCAAGGGTGACCCGGTGACCGTGTCCTGGACGCCCGCCGAGGGCTCGCTCCTCCAGCAGACCCTCACCGTGCAGGCCGTCGACCACGCCGGGCTGCTCAGCCCGGTCCGGAAGTACCAGTTCACCCTGAACCCGGGCCAGCCCGCCAAGGCGCAGTGGCTGCTCGACGACGCGGCCGGCACCCGGTCCATCACCAACGCCCAGAACCCGGGCGTCCTCGACGCCACCCTCAACGCCGGCACCCTCGGCACCCCCGGCCGGGTCCGCGACGGCGACACCGCGCTGACCCTCGACGGCACCTCCTCCCAGTACGCGAGCGCCCCCGCGGTCGTGGACACCGGCCGCAGCTTCTCGGTGGCGGCGTGGGTCCGGGTGGACGACACGACCGGCTTCCGGACGTTCGTGTCCCAGTGCGGGACGGCCCGGTGCGCCTACTACCTGCAGTACATGGCGAACACGGACCGGTGGGCGTTCGCGATGCCGTCGGAGGACAAGGCCAACCCGGCCGGGTACTCCATCGCCCAGTCCGCCCAGGCCCCGCGCAAGGGCATCTGGACCCACCTCACCGGCGTGTACGACGCGTCGGCCGCCAAGGTCCGGCTCTACGTCAACGGCCAGCTCGACGGCGAGCAGGGCGCGTTCCCGGGTTGGAAGGCGACCGGGCCGACGTACCTCGGCAAGGCCATGAACGCCGACCTCGTCAAGGGCGCGCTGGCCGACGTGCGGATCTGGGACCGGGTGATCAGCCCGAACGAGGCCGCCGTCGCCGCCGACCCGCTGCTCACCGGCACCGTGGGCGAGTGGCGGTTCGAGGAGAAGTCCGGCGACCTGGCCTTCGACTCGACCAACTACAGCCGGCACCTGCGGCTCACCGCCACCCAGGGCGCGACGTGGGGCCCGGGGCACAGCAGCAACGGCGGACTGCACCTCGACGGCACCGGGCACGCGGCGGCGGACGGCCCGGTCCTCAACACCGACCAGTCCTTCTCCGTCTCCGCCTGGGTCCGGCTCCAGGCCATGCCCACCTGGAACGCGACAGTGCTCAGCCAGGAGGGTACGAAGAACAGCGCGTTCGCCCTCCGCTACGCCAACCTGGGCGGTGGCAGGGGCAGCTGGGCGTTCACCTGCCTGACCACGGACGACAGCTCGACGGGCCTCTCCGACGCGCTCGGCCAGGCCCCCCTGACCAGCGCCGACCTGAACCGCTGGCAGCACCTCGTCGGCGTGTACGACGCCAGCCGCGCCGAACTGCGCCTCTACGTCGACGACGTGCTCCAGAGCACCGCGCCCTGCAGGGTGTGGAACGCGGGCGGCAGGTTCACGGTCGGCCGGGGCAAGTGGAACGGTGTCGACGCCGACCGGTGGACGGGCGACATCGACGAGGTCAAGGTGCTCGCGGGCGTCGTCGTCCCGGCGAAGGTGATCGCCGTCGACGGCCCGCGCACCGGCAACCTGACCTGGAACGGCACCGGCAACTGCGCCGGCATCCCGAACGGGAACACCACCGATCCGCGCGGCGTGATCACCTGGGGCTGCATCACGACCGACGACTCCCAGGCGTTCGCGTACGACCCGGAGACCCGGACGCTCAGGGCGCTCGGCAAGTGCCTCGACGTCCGCCAGGGGGTGGCGCAGAACGGCACGGCGATCCAGATGTCCGCGTGCGACGACTCCGCCGCGCAGACCTGGACGTTCGACCCGGCCACCCAGGCCTTCTCGGCGCTGGGGCTGTGCCTGGACGTGCCGGGCGGCAGGTCCGACTGGAACCTGACGTTGCAGCTGTACACCTGTAACGGTAGCCCGGCCCAGAAGTGGCACCTGGGCTAGACCTCCCGGAACGGAGATGCCCGGCTGCCTACTGGCGGCCGGGCATCTCCGGGTCAGCCGGTGTGGTACCCCACCACGTCGGCGATGACGTGCACGGTGCCGGCGCTGGTGTTGTGGAACGTGATCCTCCCGTTGACGACGGGTACGACGACGAGGTTGGGCACCACCTGGCCCCGTACCCAGTTGAGGTTCGAGGCGTTGGGCCTGGTCCTCCCGTCCGGGTAGACGGTGAGGAAACCCTCGCGGGTCGGCTCGGCGACCGTCACGTTCATCGTGACCGCGGTGACGCCGCCGGCCGCGACCACGCCGCCGACCACCAGGGACACGCTGCCGCCGGGCGCGACCGGAGCGCCCCGGTCGCGGGTGTCGAGGGCACGGTAGGGGCCGAAGGGCTGGAAGGTGCTCGCGGTCTCGGTGGTGTGGTACCCGACGACGTCGGCCACCAGGTGCACGGTGCCGGGGCTGGTGTTGCGGAAGTTCACCTTGCCGTTCACGACGGGTACGACGACGAGGTTGGGGACCACCTGTCCGCGTACCCAGTTGAGGCTCGAGGCGTTCGGCATCGCTTTCCCGTCGGGGTAGACGGTCAGGAAGCCCTCGCGGGTCGGCTCGGTGACGGTCACGTTCATGGTGACGGCGGTGACCCCGTCCACCGGTACGCCGGTGCGGCCGGCGACCGGCAGGGTCAGGGTGCCGCCGGGTGCGACCGGAGTGCCGGAGTCGCGGGTGTCCAGGGCGCGGACCGGACCGATCGGCGTGAAGCTGCTGCCCGCGCCCGTGGTGTGGTAGCCGACCAGGTCCGCCACGAGGTGCACGGTGCCGGGGCTGGTGTTATGGAAGTTCACCTTGCCGTTCACGACGGGTACGACGACGAGGTTGGGCACGACCTGGCCCCGTACCCAGTTGAGGTTCGAGGCGTTGGGCCGGATCTTCCCGTCGGGGTGGACGGTGAGGAAGCCCTCGCGGGTGGGTTCGGTGACCGTCACGTTCATCGTGACCGAGGTGACCCCGGTGGCCGGGACCCCGGTGCGGCCGGCGACGGGAAGGGTCACGGTGCCGCCGGGCGCGACCGGGGTGCCGGAGTCGCGGGTGTCGAGCACCCGGACGGGGCCGACCGGAACGTACCGGTCACCGGGGCGGGCCGGCGGGGGAGTGACGACGATGTCCGCGGTGGAGTCGAGCCCCGGGGTCGGGTCGGTGAACCGCACGTCGATCTGTTCGCCGGAGGAGTCGGTCAGCGCTACGGTGACGCGGCCGGTGCCCACCGTGGCGGAGGTGATCCTGAGCTGCCAGGTCTCGCTCATCGTGCCGCCCGGCACCAGCGTGCCCGGGGAGCCGTGGCAGTGGTACTTGACCTTGGGGATCACCGGCGGGTCGCACTGGGCGGCGGCGGCCCCGGTCCACTCGGTGCCACTCGGCGCGGTCAGCGTCAGGTCCGCCCGGACCCCGGGCAGCTCGTCCGGACCGACGTTCGTCACCGTCCACGGCACGTCCACGACGTCGCCGATCTGGCCGGTGACCGGCGCCACGGCCACGGTCAGGTGGGCCCGGTGCCGCAGACCCACCATCCCGCCACCCCGGACGTAGTTGTCCTCCATGCCCTCCGGGGCGATCTTGACCCAGAGCAGCGGGCCGCCCATCGTGGGGAGGTCGCGGAGCGGAGTGATCCTGATCCGCGGGGCGAACGTGCCGGCGTCGTGGTCGTCGAGGTGCACGGTGTAGGCGCAGTCCAGCGTCGTGCCCGGCACGCCGCCCTCCGGGACCCGGCACGTCGCCCCGTTGTCCGCGAACTGGAAGGCCGGTTCCATGTTCGACGGGGCGAACTCGAACACGAGATGGAACACGGCGGTCCGGGACGGGGTCTCCGTGAGGCTCACCCGGACCTCGCCGACGGTCATGATCCCGTCCTCGGCGATCGGGGGACCGGGCATCGCGGCCGAGAAGACGGGCGCCGCCGGCGCCGGAGCGGCGTGGGCCGGAGCGGACAGGCCGACGGCCAGAGCCACACAACCGACCACGGCCGGGATGCGCGGTAACAACCGGTATTTCCTGCTGGACAAAGGGATCCCCCGTACGTGCGAGCGGTGCTGAGACCCCCGGAGAGTAGAAGAACCCCCCTGGTCGCACAACGGAGTAGGAGCGCCCCGGCGTGACGGTCCTCCGCCACGCCGGGGCCCCCACTACCGGAGCTCGGCCCGGTCCCGCCGGCCGACCATCGCCACCGGCGGCGGCGCGGACGTCGCGTTCAGTTCGGCGACCGAGGTCCACGGCCCCCGGTTACCGGCCTCCGTGATCGCCCGCAGCCGGATGTACCGCCCGGCCTTCGCCGCGAACGTCACCGTCTTCTCGGTGGCGCTGTCCGCGAACGTCCCGGTGGCCACCGCCGTGCCCCAGCTCGTCGACGAGGTGGACACGTACACCTCGTAGGATCCGATCCGGCCGTTCACGCCGCCGTCCTGGCGGGGCAGGATCTTGAGCGAGTCGACCGGGTACGACGCCCCCAGGTCGATCTGGATCTCGTGCGGGAGCGTGCCGCCGTTCCACTTGGTGTGCCAGATCGTCGAGGAGTTCCCGTCGATGGCGTTGGTGGCGGCGTTGTTGTCCGAGGCGGTCTCCTGGCTGTCGGCGTACAGCACGGACCAGCCGCCCTTCGGAATGGGCTGCGACCCGGTCGGCGGCACGGTCGAGCCGGGCAGGGTCGCCCCGGTCATCGTCACCGAGAACGCGCCGGACTGCGAGCCGACCT
The DNA here is from genome assembly GCF_053902585.1 of Longispora urticae. Classification (NCBI taxonomy): domain Bacteria; kingdom Bacillati; phylum Actinomycetota; class Actinomycetes; order Micromonosporales; family Micromonosporaceae; genus Longispora; species Longispora urticae. The sequence goes on along the minus strand of NZ_JAQZSH010000048.1, from coordinate 119,452 downwards.
TCGTCCACAGCACCTTGCCGTCGAAGAACCAGCCGGTGGCGGCGCTGTCGTAGGCGGCCTTGGAGGCCTGCTGGGCCAGCGTCGTCCCGCCCAGGGTGACGGAGCTGGGCGCCCCGGCGAGGTGGGTGGTGAACTCGTAGCCCCGCGAGGACGGCTTACCGGTGTAGGAGCCGACCGACGCGCCCACGTCGACGGTGATGTTGCCGGTGCCCGAAGCGGGCGCGGTCATCGTCACGGCCTGGGTGGCCGACGAGCCGGTCTTGTAGGCCCGGGTGATGCCGTCGTCCTCGTAGAGCGTGAAGGACGAGTTCCCCCGCGGGTACAGGTCGTACGTCAGCGTGGAGACCGGCTTCTCGCCCGTGTAGTTCATCTGCGGCCACATCGGCACGATCGCGCCGCCCTTGACGAACAGCGGCAGGGTGTCCAGCGGCGCGTTGTACCCGTTGAGCGTCGTCGGTCCCTGGTAGACGGTCCCGGTCCAGTAGTCGGTCCAGGTGCCGGCCGGCAGGTAGATGCCGTCCCGGGTCGAGGTGTTGGTGACCACGGGCGCGACCAGGAACGAGTCGCCGGACAGGAACTGCCCCGACGTCTGGTTGCCCCGCGCGACCGGGTCGTTCGGGTAGTCGAGCACCATGGCCCGCACGGCCGGCGTACCAGTCGCGGTCGCGTTGGCGCTCATCGTGTACATGTACGGCATCAGCCGCATCTTGAGCTGCAGGTACTTGCGGTTGATGCTCAGCGTCGGCTCGGCCCACCGCCAGGGCTGCTTGTCGTTGTACCCGGAGGACGGGTTCGTCGGCCCCCACCCGGACATGGTCATCAGCGCGGGCGTGAACGCCTTCCACTGCAGGTCCCGGGCGTACGTGGCCGCCGAGCCCTCGAAGATGCCGTCGACGTCCCCGGACGCGTAGTTCAGCCCGGACAGCCCGGCCCCGGCGATGGCTGGCACGTGCCAGCGCATGTTCGCCCAGTTGCCCTCGGTGTCCCCGGTCCACACCACGGCGTTGCGCTGCGTTCCCGCCCAGCCGTCCACGGTCCAGACGAACCGGCGCGCGTCGGAGTTGCTCTCGATCCCGTTGACGGCCTGGTTCACGCCGTTGAACGCGGTCTTGTACCCGCCGCCGATCCACGCCACGTCGGTCTTCACCGCGCGGGAACCGGCCGCGATCTCACCGGGCATGCCGTTGAGGCCGGTGGAGGTCCACAGCCCCGTCTTGAAGCCCTTGGCCGCCAGGCCCGAGATGGACTGCGACAGGTTGGTGTACCCGCAGCCGTACCCGTCGTTGGGCAGGAACCAGCCCGAGGGCATGTTCTTGTTCCGCGCGTCCGTGGCGTAGGCGACGACGTCCGGGGTGGTCTGGTGCCCGACCCGGTTGTGGTCGCCCTGGTAGTCGGGGTTCGACGCGTTGAAGCAGTCGGCGTTGCCCATTTCGAAGCCCCACATCGGGGCGAGGAACGGCTTGCCGGTCACGTCGGTGTAGGCGTTCAGGACGCCCTTGAGGTCACCGGGGCCGCTGCCGGCGAAGTAGTACGCGTCGAAGCGGTTCTCGTTGTGGGTGAAGTTGCTCGGCCCGGTGAACGCGTAGGAGCCCGGCGACCAGGTGTTGCGCACCACGCCGTAGCCGTTGGTGGACATGTAGAACGGCGCGGGGGACGCGTTGTTGTTCTCGTTCCACGCATTATCGATCTTGATGGGTACCGTCTTCCCGCGCAGCGCCCAGTCGCCGAGCCGCAGCCCGGTACCGTAGTACTGCTCGTTCGCGCCCTGGCTGAGGGTCTGCGTGGCCTGGGATCCGGTCCAGCTCAGCGGAGCGCTCTCCGACCACAGCAACGTGGTGTTGTCAGCTTTGTACGCGGCGAACGTCAACGGCGACTTGTTGATCCGCAGGCTCACCGAGCCGGTGGTCACCCGGTAGTAGCTGCCCGCGTCGGTGAACGCCGGGGCGGTGTACCCGAAGTTCGTCTTGATCGTGATGTCGGTCCCGGCCGGGTCGCTGAAGGTCCCGGACGGCGCCAGCTCGACCCGGAAGATGTCCGCCCGCGCGAACGTCACCCGGGCCTTCGCCGAGCTGCTGGTCGTGATGTTGTACGTGTTCCCGGACTGGGTGAACCCGGTGACGTTGCCGGCGGTGGCCGCCTGTGCCGCGGAGACCGGCACCACGCTCAGAACGGTGCCCGCGAGGAGGGCTCCGAGGAGCAGACGGAGTCTGCGAGGGGGAGAAGTCATAACACATTGATGACGGTCATGCTGAATGTTGTCAATAGAACCCGCGAAACGAGCAATATTTTGCAGTGATTGTGCAAGAACGGTGCGTGTTGAGTCAGCGTCTGCGCGCTCTGTCGGCGCTACCCACTGTGGACATTCGACAGGGCGCGTCCTAATAGGGCCCTGTTCGGGGTCGGCCGGGGTGCTCCCTGGCGGCGGACGGCCGGCAGTCGCCCCGGGGTCGCGACGTGCCGGTGGGGCATGGTGAGTGCCATTCATTGTGAATGTGCATCACTATATTGCCGCGAACATCCCCGCTGGCAACGGGGGGCCGCGGTGTCCGTGGAGGAAATCACGTCCGCGGGGGTGGTGGCGCGGGGCTGGGTGGGCACGGGGGCACACGGTTTGGGTAGGCTGTTCGGGCCGGGGCGGTAGCTCAGCCGGTTAGAGCAGGGGACTCATAATCCCTTGGTCGTGGGTTCGAGCCCCACCCGCCCCACCTTTCATATGCCCTCTGACCTGTGGAAACCCGATTCGGGTCGGCCGGATTGTGCCCGTTTTCGGAAGCGCGGTGCTCCTGTGGAGCCCCTCCGACATGGAGCGATCGATACCGGCCACTCTGGCCGGAGAGCCGCGACCGGGCTCCCTCGGACGGGGGAGGCCGTTCGCTCGCTGGCGGGAGGCCCACCCGGCGTCGCGCCGGAAGGATCGAGGGCATGAGAACCCGTACCGTCCTCGGCTACACGGCAGCGGCGTGCGCGTTGCCCTACCTCACCCTGAAGCTGCTGTGGGTGTCCGGCAACTACGTCGGTGTCAACACTCCGGGCCTGCTCGACACCCCGACGATGATCACCGCGAACGCCGTCACCGGTGGGCTGGAGGTCGTCGGCGTGCTCGTCGCGCTCGCCCTCGCCCAGAGTTGGGGGCTGCGGCTGCCGGCGTGGCTCGTCGCGTTCCCGATGTGGGTCGGCACCGGCCTGCTCGCCCCGATCGCGATCGGCTTCCCGCTCGCGATCACGTTCACCGACCTCAACACCTCCCCGGCGTCCGCCGAGGACCTCGACCCGTGGGTCTACCTGGTCGTCTACGGCGGATTCACCCTCCAGGGCGTCGCGCTCACGGCGGCCTTCGCGTTCTACTGCCGCGACCGGTGGGGCACCCTGCTCCGTGCCGACGTCGGCCCCGGCGTCACCGTCGGGCTCCAGCGGCTGCTGGCCCGGCTCGCCCTCGTACTCGTCGCGATGATCGCGGTCGTCTCGCTGTACTGGGCGTTCGGCGGGGAGGCCGGACTGCCGGACAACATGCGGGCCGCCGCCCAGCAGTGGCTGCGCGGCGTCGAGGCGCTGCTGGCCGTGTCGGGCGGGCTCGGGCTGTGGTTGATGGTGCGCGCACGCAGGTTCGCGCTCGGCGCGGCGCTGGCCTGGGTCGGGGCCGGGTCGATGTTCGGCTGGGGCGCGTTCAGCCTGCTCGCCGGCTCGTCGATGGCGAGCGCGGGCGACCAGGGCTGGGTGCCGCTGGTGGACGCGTACAAGCTGGTGGCGTCGATCGTGATCGGGATCGTGGCGGCGTTCGTCCTGGTCGAGCGGGCCGCGGCGGTCGGGACGCCGACCGAGGTCCACGCGAAGGCCATGACGCGTTGACCCCGATCCGGTGGCTCGGGCCAAAGGCAAACGAGCCGCCCGCGCCGAGCCGCCCGCGCCGAGCCGCCCGCGCCGAGCCGCCCGCGCCGAGCCGAGCCGCAGGCGGTGACGGAGGTCTGTCGGAAGGAACGACAGACCTCCACCGGCAGGACTAGAGCTGGACGGCGGTCCTGACCAGGCTGGCCAGAGCCGGCGAGCGGCTGTGCGTGGGCCAGGCGATGTGTGTGACGACGGGCGGCGCGTCGGTCAACGGGACGGCGGCGTGCTCGGCCCACAGCCAGGAGCGCGCGGACGCCGGCACCACCGCGACGGTGCGCCCCAGCGCGACCAGTTGGGCCAACTGCGTCTGGTCGTGGATCTCGGGGCCCGGCCCGGGCGGGTAGACGCCGTGTCTGGGCCAGCGTGCCCGGGGGAGGTCGGGCAGGTCGCTGATGTCGGCCATGGACAGGGTCTCGCAGCCGGCGAGGGGGTGTCCGGCGGGCAGGACGGCGAACTGGCGCTCGGTCAGGAGTTCCTCGCTGTCGAACCCGGCGAGGGAGTTGTACGGCACGTGCATGAGCGCGACGTCGGCGCTGCCGTCGCGCAGCCGGGCTTCCTGGTCGCACATGCGGCACTGCAGGACCTCGACCTCGGCGGCGTCGGGCTGGGCCGCGTAGGCGCCGAGGAGTCTCCGGAGCAGTTCGTGCACCGCGGCGGTCTTCACCGCCAGCACCAGCCGGGTACGCGCACCGCCCGGGTGGTCGGCTCCGCCGGCGCGGCGGGTACGGCGGGCGGCGGCGGTGGCCGCGTCGAGGGTCGCGCGGCCCTCGGACAGCAGCACCTGTCCGGCGTCGGTCAGGGCGACGCCGCGGCGGTCGCGTTCCAGGAGGCGGACGCCGAGGCGCCGTTCGAGCTGCTGGATCGCGCGCGACAGCGGTGGCTGGGCCATGCCGAGGCGAACGGCGGCCCGACCGAAGTGCAGCTCCTCGGCGACGGCCACGAAGTACCGCAGCTCGCGGGTCTCCAGGGCGTCCACGGCCACAGCGTACGCGAGTGATACCCACCGGGTATGACAGCGAACCCGATCGGTGTTGGCCAGCGCGCCCACCTGGGAGCGAGCCTTGACGGCATGAACGAAACGAAGATCGCCCTTGTCACCGGCGCGAACCAGGGAATCGGGTACGCGATCGCCACCGGGCTCGGCGCCCTCGGATACCGGGTGGCCGTCGGAGCGCGGGACGCGGGCCGGCGCGGGACCGCCGTGGAGAGACTGCGCGCCGCCGGGGCCGACGCGTTCGGCGTGCCGCTGGACGTCACCGGCGACCGGAGCGTCACCGAGGCCACGGAGCTGATCGAACGGGAGGCCGGCCGGCTGGACGTACTCGTCAACAACGCGGGCATCTCCGGACAGCCGGGTGCGGACTGGGCGCAGGACCCGACCACGCTCGACCTCGACCTGGTCCGCACGGTCGTGGAGACGAACGTCCTCGGGGTGATCCGGGTGACGAACGCGATGCTCCCGCTGCTGCGGCGCTCGTTCTCGCCGCGGATCGTCAACCTCTCCAGCAGCGTCGGCTCCGTGACCCTGCAGGCCGACCCGGACATCGAGATCGGCCCGGTCATGGCGGCCTACGCGCCGTCGAAGTCGTTCCTCAACGCCGTGACCGTCCAGTACGCCCGGCAGCTCGCCGACACCGACATCCTGATCAACGCCACCTGCCCGGGCCTGGTCGCCACCGCCTTCACCGGCTTCCACGGCCCCCGCACCCCCGAGCAGGGCGCGGCCACGGCCATCAGGCTCGCCACCCTGCCCGACGACGGCCCGTCCGGCGCGTTCTTCGACGACGAAGGCGCCGTCCCCTGGTAGCGCCCCTGGCCGCGTGCGCACGGCCCCGAAAACATGCCCGGTTCCGGATGGTCGGGGGGCAACTTCCGTGACGGGCCGGCCGGGACCGGTGCCCGAAATCGTTCGGCGTCGTCGAGCCGTCGTGGTTACAGTGCCGGCGTGACGATCACGGTGCCGTTCCAGCCGCTCCCGCTCGACCAGTCCGACGTGCGGTACGCGCACGGCCCCGACTTGTTCGTCCGGCCCGGGGTGCCGACCGGGCGGCTGGTGCAGTTCGACTGGCACACCAGCACCGTGTACCCGGGCACCGGCCGTGCCCCGCAAGCCGTTGCGGATCTTCGTGGCGGCCTCCCCGACGCGCTGCGGTGGGCCTTCGCCGAGCGCGTCGAGGAGTGGCCCACCGAGGACGAGGACTGACGGCCAGGAGGCCGGGCCGACCCCACCGGTACCCGTCGGGAACTCAGCAGGTCTGGTCGGTGGCCGGCAGGACGCCGGTGGTCAGGTAGGTGCTGACGGCCGTGTCGACGCAGGTGTTCCCGGCGACGAGGTAGACGCCGTGCCGGAACGCGCCCCGCACCGTGACCATCCGCGACCCCGACAACGCCCGGTGCATCGCCTGCTGGCCCGGGTAGGGCGTCCACGGATCGCCGGCCGCGCCCACCACCAGCGCCGGCACACCATTGTGGACGACCGTCGGTCGCTCGGCCTGCCGCACCGGCCAGAACGTGCACGGCGTGACATTGCGGGTCAGCGCGCCGAACAGCGGCTCGTCGGCCCGGTGTGCCTCGATGTCGCGGAAATAGGTCTCCGGATCGGGGGAGGGGACGCGGTCGGCGCACAGGACCGGCGTCCCGGCCCGGTCCGTGGCCGGCGCCGCGCCGGTGGTCACGCCCGCCAGCAGCTGGTTTAGCCCCGCGCCCGGCACCACGGTGCCGCCCCGGGCGGCGTCGGCCAGCACCCGGACATCGGCGGCCAGCGCGGCCCGGGCCTCGTCGCCGTCATCGGCGAGCTGGGCGAAGAGCACGAGCGGCAGAACATGGACATCTATCTGGTACCGGCCCACCCGCAGCGCCCGCCGCGCCGACGCCTGATGGATGCCGTCCACGGTGGCCAGCACGTTCTCGGCGCTCGCCCCCAGGTGGTAGGTGCCGTCGTGCCGGGCCGCCCAGGCCGCCCACTCGCGGAGGGCGGCCGTCAGCGCCGGGCCCTGGCGCGGGAACGTGCCCAGGCCGGTCGCCGACGGGTCCACCGCGCTGTCCAGGACGAAGCGGTCGGCGCGGCGGGGGAACATCTGCAGGTAGACGGAGCCGAGGTAGGTGCCGTAGGAGACGCCGAAGTAGGAGATGCGGTCCTCGCCGAGGGCGGTGCGGATCGCGTCCATGTCGCGGGCGGTCTCGCGGGTGGAGGCATGCGCCAGGCGGTCCAGGCGGTCCCGGTCCTGGGCACTCCCGGCCTGGGAGCTCCCGGCCTCGGCACTCCCGGGCTGGGAGCCTCCGGCCTGGGCGCTCCCGGCTTCCCGGGCCGCCCGGGCGCAGCCGGCGGCGAGGCTCCGGGCGAAGGCCACGCTCTCCGCGAAGGTCCGCCGGTCGGGGCCCGCCGAACGCAACGGGGTGTCGGTGTCCCACCGGCAGTCGAGCGGCGTGCTGCGCCCCACGAACCGGGGATCCATCCCCACCAGGTCGTACCGCGCGGCGACCTCCGGCATGTACGCACCGAGCAGCACCTGTTCCATCCCGGGCACCCCGGGACCGCCCGGGTTGATGAACAGCACCCCCCGGCGGCGCGCGGGGTCGGTGGCCAGGGTCCGGGCGAGCGCGACGGTGATCTTCGGGCCGTTCGGACGGGTGTGGTCCAGCGGGACCGTGAGCTCGCCGCACCGCGCGCCGGCCGCGTCGAGGGACCGGCCCAGGGCATCGTCGGGGGCGACCTGGCAGCCGTGCCACCCGATCCGTCCCCCGGGCCGGGCGACCGCGTCCCCGATCGGGCCTCCCGGGCCGGCGACCGAGGCCGCAGCTCCGGCCGGGCCCAGGGCAACCGGGGACGCGTCGCCGGCCGTGGCTCCGGACCGGCCCCGGGCAACCGGGGACGCGTCGCCGGCCGTGGCTCCGACCGCGGTGGCGGGCCCCCCGCTCACCACCCCGGCGATCGTCAGCGCCGCCACCAGCGCGAGGGTCGTGCGTCGGGTCCGCATCGCGGTCCTCCCAGGATCGTCGACCGCCGGGCGCGTTCCCGGCGGATGACTGAAACGCTATGAGCCGGGCCCCTGCGGAACGAGCGCGCCAGCCATCGAATCCGGGTATGGCCAGCCATCATCGGAGGCTGCCGCCAGGCACTACGCGGTCCCGGCCGCGTCGGGACCGGAACGGCCGTCATCGGAGGGTGCCGCCGGACACCGCGCGGCGCGGGGCGCCCACTCCTCAGAGGCTGCGGGCGGTGATGTCCCCGTACCCGGTGGTCGCGTGGATCTCCAGCTGCGCGCCGCCGCCCTCGCTGTTGTAGAGCGCGTTGTCGATCCGCCCGTACGACGTGCCCGCGTTCATCGAGGCCGACACCCCGGCGGCGGCGCCGACCGAGATCGCACCCGCGTCGGTGCGCAGGACGACCGCGCCCCGCACCGCCTCGGCGACGTGGATGTCACCCTTGCGCGTCGTGACCTCCGAGGCCCCACCCAGGCGGCCGACCGCGATGTCACCGGCGGTGGTGGTGATCCGCACACTCGCGGCCTCGTCGACCTTGACCGGCCCGTGCGCCCCGTCGAAGGTGACCTCCCCGAGCCGCCCCACGGCCCGGAACTCGCCACTGGCGAGCTTCGCCCCGACCCGCGACCCGGCGGGCAGCTGCACGGTCACCTCGACGGATCCGGTGGGGCCGAGGTTGTTCCCCGGCGCGTCGATCCGCAGCTCCCCGTCGACGAACGCGACCGTGGTCCGCTCCGCCAGCCGCACGTCGCGGCCCTTCGACGCGTCGGTGGGCAGCACCTCCACGGTGGCGTCGGCCCGGTCGGCGGCGATGAGCAGTACCCGCCCCGCGGGAACGTCGAGGACGGCGGCGATCGGGGCGGTGGTGTCGAACTTCAGCATCTCGTACTCCCAAAAACTCGTTGTTTCGAACAAGGGAAACGCTACGTTTCCTTCGCTGATCCTTCAAGCTGTTCATTGCGTAAGAGGCTTATTTTTGCAGGTCAGTTGGTTGAAATTGTTGCAATGGTCCTCAAGGTCAACGCAACGACCACCGCCTGATCATTGCAATGGGCTGGACGCGAACGCATCGAACCCCCCGGTTGTCCGCTCCCGGCTCGACCCGCGTGCCGTGGTCGTGGACCAGCGGGCCGCCGAGGACCGCGCCGACGAGTGGCCCCCGCCCCGACCCCCGCGAATCCCGCCTCCGCCCCCGACCCCGGGCGTAGCGTCGAAACCATGACGTACGCGCTGCTGAACAAGCTCACCGTGCGGCCGGGCCACCGCGACGAGGTCCTCGACCTGCTCCTGGCCTCGGGCAGGCTCCTGCGGGACAACCCCGCGTGCCTGATGTACCTGGTGTCGGCGTCCGCGACCGATCCGGCGGTGATCTGGGTGCAGGACCTGTGGGCCGGCCGCGAGGAGCACGAGGCGTTCCTGAGCCGCCCGGAGCTGCGGCCGTTCATCGACCGGACGGTGCCCCTGCTCGAGGGCGCGCCGGAGCAGGTCGAGATCCGCCCGGTCGGCGGCGCCGGGGCGTCCCTGCCCCCTGAACTGCGGTGAACCGGGCGCGGACAGCACAGTGGACGGTGCCCGCGGCGGCGCCGGTCTGCCGGGGCGCCCCGGAGGCGGGGCTGCGTGCCGGCCCGCGTTCGCATAGGCTCCCGCGCCGTGGAACGCAAACGGACCGTCATCTTCCTCGTCGTCGTCATCCTCGTCCTCTGCTCGGGGATGATCGGCCTGGTCGTCAAGCTCTCCGGCAGTACCCGGGGCCCGGTCGGTGACGGCTCGACCCTGACCCCCCGCGCGGGTACCTGCCGGAACTCCTCGGAGGCGGGCACGGCGACCGGCTTCCCGGAGACATTCGGCGGCCGGTACGCGATGTGCACCGGCCCGCACGAGGTCGAGACCTACTTCGTCGGCCGGGTCTCCGGTTCGCTGTCGGCCGCCGAGGCGGACAAGGAGATCGGCGAGACCTGCCGGGCGGAGGCCGACAAGTTCCTCGGTGGGCCGCTGCTGACGGGCAAGGTCGCGACCACGTCGTACCTGGAGGAGAACGCCTCCCACCTGGCGAAGCGCTGGTTCAGTTGCGATATCGCGGAGGTCGGCAGCGCGGCGGCCACCACCCTGGTCAGCCGGACGGGTTCCCTACGCGGCGCCCTGGTCGGTACCGGCCCCGTGGTGATCGGCTGCGCGAACATGACCACCGACGACTTCGTCTTCCTGGTCGACTGCGCCACCCCGCACACTGCCGAGTTGGCTGGCCTCTACACCCTCCGCGAGGAGGTCGTACCCGCCGACGACGACGCGCGGGACCGGGCGGTCGCCCCGGGCTGCCAGAAGACGGTCACCGACTTCCTCGGCTGGGACCAGCCCACCTTCGAGGACTCCGAGCTGATCGAGAGCACGTTCTGGGGGCCGACAGCCGGGAAGGTCCGGGAGGGGGACCGGGTCTTCCAGTGTTTCGTGACCACCCTGGGCGACCGGAAGCTCATGGGCAGCGTCAGGGCACTGGGCTCGCGCAAGGTGCCGGTGGTGGCCTAGATCCGACAGCTGGCAGGCGTTCGCCGCGAGGCTGCCGATCGGCACGCGCTGGCAGGCCATGCGCGCGGCTCCGCCCGTCCTCCGCCCCGGCCCCTGCTTCGAGCGGGTGGCCGGGGCGGGACAGATCAGGAGAACAGGTTCCCGAGGGTGCGGACGATGTCCACGTAGAAGTTGCCCTCGATGCCCCGGAACAGCTGGAACTTCATGTCCGGGTCGCCGAAGAAGGGCCGCAGGGTCCAGCCGAGCTGGGTACCGACGAACCCGAAGAGCAGGATCCAGATGTACAGCAGGCCCATGCTCGCCGGCCGCTCGCCCGGGGGAAGCTGGGGCGGCATCGGGCGCTGACCCGGGTGCATCGGCCGGCCCTGGTGCATCATCGGGTGCCCGGGCATTCCGGGGTGCATCCCGTTCGGGCTGACCGGGACCGGCGCCACGAGCACCTGGGGCGCCGCCTGCGCGGCCAAGACCTCGTCGGGCGCGGCGGGCGCGGCCGGGGCTCCGGCCGGAACCGCGACCGGCTCGGCGACGACCTCGGCCGGCGCCCCGGCCGGGACGGTGACCGGAGCCGCGACCGGCGCCGCGGCCTGCACCGGCACCATGGCCGCCAACCGCGCCTCCGCCTCGCGGTGCCGGTTGAACGCCTGCATGCCCGAGGTGAGGAACTTCAGGCCCACGAACGCCGAGAGCATCAGGATCGCGACGTTGAGCAGTTTGAAGAAGCTGTAGTTCGGTGCGGTGATCAGGAAGAACAGGCTGATCGGGGTGAACGCCAGCGCCAGCGTCGCCATGACGGTGATCGCGGTCATCACGAGGGAGACGGCCTGGCTGATGGACAGCTTCGCGCCGAAGACGAGGTTGAACAGGTACAGCGTCGGCAGGCAGATCGCCAGCGTCACCAGGAACAGGATCGGCAGCTTGACGAGGGAGACGACCGCCTGGAGCGGGCCGTTGGAGAAGCCGAGCACCGCGCCGTACACGGCGAGGGCGATCGACGAACTGGCCAGCATCTGGCCGGTCAGGTGGCTGAGTTTGCGCTGTTCGATGATCTGGCGCCAGATTCCCTCGCGGTCGCGCAGAATCCGTTCGATGACCAGCTGGCCGTTGGCTGCGGCCATATGACCCTCCTGGGTGTTGGGGCTGTTCGATGAGTGGTCGAACATTACCCGCTCACCGTCCCCGGATGAAGGCCTCCATCTCGGACACCGCGACCACGGCCTGTGACAGTTCGGTGGTGTGCACGGCTGGCGGGGCGGGCTTTCCCTGGTCACGCAGGGTCAGTTCCAGGCGTTGGGTGCCGAGCGCGAGCTGCTCGATTTCCGAAACCCGCTCGCTGAGCGTGGTCGTCCGGGCGGCCCGGTCGGCGGCCAGGTCCGCCAGGCCGGGGGAGTCGGGCAGCGGCGGCAGGGCGGCGAGGGCGCGGAGCTCGGTGAGCGTCGTCCACTCCACCCGGTCGAGCTCGTCCTCGGCGAGCGGGAGCCAGCCCTCCGCGAACGGCTGGCTGGCCCGGATCCGGTCGGCGGCGGCCTGGGCGCGGCCCGCGAGGGCGCGCAGCGTCGGCGGCAGGTCGTCGAGCGCGTCGGCGGTGATCACGTCGGGGCCGAGCCGGCGCAACCGGCGGGCGTGCAGGGCGGCGCGGGCCGCGACCGCGTAACCGCCGACGGCCACGAGGAGTCCGCCGCCGCACACGATGATCCGGAACGCCGTGGGGTGCCCGACGTTGGGGAGTGCCCCGCTGAGCAGCACGCCGAGGCCGAAGCCGCCGAAGATGGTGCCGAGGGTGACGCCGAGGAGCGCGGTGAGCCCGGGGGAGGCGGTGCCGCCGCGCCGGTCCCGCGCGGGGACATGCGGGGCGTACGCGTCGTGGAGGTCCGACATCCTGTCAGCTTGCCCCATCCACCGGGCACCCCGACAGTGCGGATCGGCACCCCCGGAACACAGAAGTGGCCCGACAGCATCGCTGTCGGGGCACCTCGCGAAAACTACCTAGGCGGCAGCGGCCTCGAAGAGACCAGCCTCGGCGAGGCGGCTCTCGGTGGCCTCCCAGCCGTCGTTCGGGTAGGCGGTCGCCAGCCCGGCCAGCTCGGCGCGGATCTTGGCGCCGTGCCCGGCAGCGGCCAGCACGCGGATCTCCTCGATGAACTTCTCCGAGGTGACCGAGGCGTGCACGGTCTTGCCGTTGGTCAGGTTGCGCACGTAGACGTGCTTGCCACCGTTCAGCGGGATCAGGTACTTGAACTCGCCAAGGACGCTGAGAGCGCCGCCAGCGGCACCTGCCTGGCCGGCGCGGACTGACGCGCGCGCGGTCTTCGACGTGTTGCTAGCCACGCGGAACTCCTTGCAGACGGACGTGAGAAAAGATGAGTAGCCAGCGCGGACGCTAGCCGGAAAGAGTCTACCCGAGCCCGGTCGGCGAGTCGAACGGCCCTGCCACTAGGCCAACGCCGGACAAACCGGTACACTCCCGGTTCGGTGGAAGTTTCGCGTGAGTTTCACTGTTCACTGGCGCAACACCCGCCGCAGCCTGCATCATGGGTAACGACATTTCTGGCTGATCGAGGCCGTGGGGGAAGACGAACCTCGGTCACCCGGGAGGTCAACAGTGCCTACACGAGGCGTCGTGTATGTCCACTCGACCCCATCCGCCGTGTGTCCACACGTCGAATGGGCGATCGGGCGTGTCTTGCGCACACCCGTTCGACTCGAGTGGACGGCACAACCGATGGATCCGCCTGCCCTGCGGGCGGAGTGCACCTGGTCCGGTCGCCCGGGCGCCGGTGCTGAGCTCGCCGCTGCCCTCAAGCAGTGGCCGATGACCCGTTTCGAGGTCACGGAAGAGCCCAGTCCGGGGTACGACGGCGAGCGGATCATGTTCGTGCCCAGCCGCGGGTTGTTCCGCGCCGCGATCAGTGCGAATGGTGACATCACCCTCACCGAGGACCGGCTGCGTTCCCTGATGGCCGCCGCCACCGGCACGGAAGCCCTGGCGCACGGCCTGGACAAGCTCCTGGGCACGGCCTGGGACTCCGAGCTCGAGCCGTACCGGCACGCGGGCGACGGCGCGCCGATGACGTGGTTGACGCAGGTTGGCTAACCTGGCCCGATGATGTCGCCAGGTCGCCCACTCCTCTCCCGTCGCGTCCTGCTCACCTCCTCACTACTCGCTGTGGCCGGCGGGGCGCTGGCCGGCTGTGACACCCCGGGTGCGGACGCGAAGCCCGGGAAGAAGGACGAGCCCCTGTTGACCGACGGCCTCTCCGACGAGCAGCTGGTGGGGGCGGTGCTGATGCCGTACGCCTACGGCAACGACGCCACCGCCGTGTCGCCCGGTTCGGCGGCGGGCAACCAGCGGATCGGCGGGGTGGACACGCCGGCGCAGCTGCTCGCGAAGTACCACCTGGCGGGCCTGATCCTGGTCAGCGCGACGGCCGACGACCCGACGAAGGACACCAACCCGACGACGAACGTGCAGTCCCCGGCCCAGGCCAGGAAGCTCACGGACGGGCTGCGCGCGGCGACGAAGGGCCTGCCGCCGCTGATCGGGATCGACCAGGAGTACGGGGTGGTCACCCGGATCAAGGAGGGCATGGCCCTGCTGCCGACAGGCATGGCGTTCGGGGCGGCCGACGACGCGGCGCTGACCGGGGCGGCGTGGCGGATGGCCGGCGCGGAGCTGGCCGCGGTCGGCGTGAACGTGGACTTCGCGCCGAGCGCCGACGTGCTCGGCGGCCCCGGCAACACGGTGATCGGCTCCCGCGCCTACGGCTCGGACCCGGGGCTGGTCGGCCGGCACGTCGCCGCCGCCGTCAAGGGCCTCCAGGCGGTGGGCGTCGCGGCCTGCCCGAAGCACTTCCCGGGCCACGGGCACACGGACGTGGACAGCCACGAGGGCCTGCCGGTGCTGGAACAGGACCGGAAGACCCTCGACGCGCAGGACATCGCGCCGTTCCGGGAGGCGATCTCCGCCGGTACCTGGATGATCATGTCGGGGCACCTGGACACCCGGGCGATCGATCCGGGCGTCCCGTCGTCGCTGTCCCGCAAGGTCCTCGTCGACGTCCTGCGCGGCGAACTGGGCTTCAAAGGCGTGGTGGTCTCCGACGCGCTGAACATGAAGGCCCTGTCGCTGCCGTCCGGCGAGCTGGCCGTGAAGGCGCTGGTGGCGGGCAACGACCTGCTGCTGATGCCCGAGGACCTGAAGGCCGCGTACCAGGGGCTGCTCGACGGGTTGAAGTCCGGCGCGCTGCCGAAGGCCCGGCTGGTCGAGGCCGCCGGGCGGGTCCTGGCCCTCCGCAAACGCCTCGCCGGCTCGGAGCGCCCCGCAGTGGAGACCGTCAACGCCGAGGAGCACGTGGCCGTCGCCGCGAAGGCCGCCGCCGCCGCGGTCACGGTCCTGCGCGGCTCCTGCCCGGTGAAGGTCCCCGGTCCGCTGCGGATCAGCTGCTCGCCGGGCAACGAGCAGCGCGTCGCCTGGCTGACGGAAGAGCTCAAGCCCTGGGGGGTACCGGTGGGCCCGCGCGGCACCCACGTGCACCTCACGGGCTACGGGGACACGGCCGCCGACCTGGCCCCGGACGCGGCGGTGACGGTCGCCCTGGACACCCCGTACGTGCTCGGGGCCGCGAAGTCGCCGACCCTGATCGCGGTGTTCGGCGGCACCCGCGCCTCGATGAAGGCCCTCGCGGCGGTCCTGGCCGGCAAGGCCACGGCCCGGGGGAAGTCACCGGTCACCGTGCCGGGCCTGCCGGCGTCGAGCTGCTGACCGGGGCTGTCCGCTTCACAACCGGTGCTGCCCCTGCCCCTGGGGTAGGGCGCCGCGTCCCAGCTGACGGTGTGGCCGCGCGTTTCCAGTACCCGGAAACGTGGTGTTGATCTGGGGTGACAAACGACGAGCGCCCCCCAGTGACCGCTGGGGGGCGCTTGCCGTGTTGCGTCTAGAGCGGGATGTTCCCGTGCGCGCCGCGCGCCGCCGGGGCCGCAGCCATGGCCTCCGCGATCCGGCGCCGGGTCTTGGCCGGCTCGATGACCTCGTCGACGACGCCGATCTCCAGCGCCCGGCCGACGCCGCCGGCCGTGCGGGCCTGCTCCTCGATCAGCTGGGCGCGCAGGGCCTCGCGGTCCTCCGGCTTGGCCGCCGCGAGCTTCTTGCGGGCCAGGATGTTGACCGCCGCCGAGGCGCCCATGACGGCGATCTCGGTGTTCGGCCACGCGAACACGGCGGTCGCGCCGAGCGAGCGGGAGTTCATCGCGATGTACGCGCCGCCGTACGCCTTGCGGGTGACCAGCGTGATCCGGGGCACGACGGCCTCGGCGAACGCGTGCAGCAGCTTCGCGCCGCGCCGCACGACGCCGTCCCACTCCTGGCCGACGCCCGGCAGGTAGCCGGGGACGTCCACGAGCACGATCAGCGGCACGCCGAGCGCGTCACACATCCGGACGAACCGGGCGGCCTTCTCGGCGCTGGACGCGTCGAGGCAGCCACCGAGCCGCAGCGGGTTGTTCGCGATCACGCCGACCGTGCGACCGGCGAACCGGCCGAGGGTGGTGACCACGTTCGGGGCCCACTTGGCGTGCAGCTCCACGGTCGGGCCCTCGGTGTCGAGCATGGCCTTGACCACGGGCTTGACGTCGTAGGCCCGGTTGACCTGCTCGGGCAGGATCTCGCCGAGCTCCGGGGACTCGTTCACGTCGGCCGGGGAGAACCGGCCCTGGTGACCGAGCAGGCTAGCCAGCTCGCGGGCCTTGGTGAGGGCGCCGGCCTCGTCCTTGGTCGTGATGTGCACGACGCCGGAGCGCCGGCCGTGCGGCTCGGGACCGCCGAGGCGCTCCATGTCGACCTGCTCGCCGGTGACGCTGCGGACGACCTCGGGACCGGTCACGAAGATCCGGCCCTGGTCGGACATGATCACGATGTCGGTGAGGGCCGGGCCGTACGCCCCGCCGCCGGCCGCCGGGCCGAGCACCACGGAGATCTGCGGCACCCGACCGGACGCCCGGACCATGGCCGCGAACACCTGGCCGACCCCGTCGAGCGCCGCGACGCCCTCGGGGAGCCGCGCGCCGCCGGAGTGCCAGATGCCGATGACCGGCACCCGCTCGCGGACGGCGGCGTCGATGGCGTCCACGGTGTGCTGGCAGCCGTCGGTACCCATGGCGCCGCCCATGAGCCGGGCGTCGGAGCAGTACGCGATGACGGTCTGGCC
This sequence comes from Longispora urticae, assembly GCF_053902585.1. Taxonomy (NCBI): domain Bacteria; kingdom Bacillati; phylum Actinomycetota; class Actinomycetes; order Micromonosporales; family Micromonosporaceae; genus Longispora; species Longispora urticae. The sequence goes on along the minus strand of NZ_JAQZSH010000048.1, from coordinate 102,860 downwards.
GTCGATCTCACCACGGACGGTCATCACGCCCGAGTCGTCGCGGGGCGAGATGGCCCGCATGGAACCTGCGTCGAACAGCGCCCGGAGGCGGGGCTCCGGGTCCCGGTGATCGACGACGGTGTCGTCGGTCGAAGCGGAATTCGTGGTCATCACAGCGCTCTTCTCCTAAGCCCGGGTGAACAGCAGGGCGACGTTGTGCCCGCCGAAGCCGAACGAGTTGTTCAGCGCGGCGTCCAGGTGCATCTTGCGCGGTTCGCCCGTGACGACCTCCAGGGTCAGCCCCGGGTCCGGGACCTCCAGGTTGATCGTCGGCGGGATGAGCTGGTGGTGCACGGACAGGATCGTCACGATGGACTCCACCGCGCCGGCGGCGCCGAGCAGGTGGCCCAGCATCGACTTGGGCGCGGTCAGGACCGGGTGGCTGCCGACGGCGGCCTCGATCGACTTGACCTCGGCGATGTCGCCGACCGGGGTGGACGTCGCGTGCGCGTTGACGTGCCCGATGTCCTTCTTGGTCAGGCCGGCTTCCTTGATGGCCTGGGTCATGGCGCGGGCCTGGCCCACGCCCTCCGGGTCGGGCTGCACGATGTCGTACCCGTCGGAGGTCATGCCCGAGCCGGAGAGCCGGGCGTAGACCTTCGCCCCGCGCGCGGCGGCGTGCTCGGCGCGCTCCAGGATGACGACGCCGGCGCCCTCACCGAGGACGAAGCCGTCGCGGTCGGCGTCCCACGGGCGGGAGGCGCGCTCGGGCTCGTCGTTGCGGACCGACATGGCCCGCATCGAGCCGAAGCCGGCCATCGGCAGCGGGTGGATGACGGCCTCGACACCGCCGGCGACCACGACGTCGGCGCGGCCGGAGCGGATCATGTCCAGGCCCCAGGCGATGGCCTCGGCACCGGTGGCGCAGGCGCTGGTCGGGGCGTGCACGCCGGCCTGCGCGCCGAAGGTCAGGCCGACCCAGGCGGCCGGGCCGTTCGGCATCAGCATGGGGATGGTGTGCGGGGACACCTTGCGGGGCCCGTGGGCCTCGAGGATGTCGTCCTGGGCGAGCAGGGTCGTCGCGCCGCCGATCCCGGAGCCGACGACGACTCCGAGCCGGCCGCGGTCGACCTCGACGTCGTCGAGCCCCGCGTCGGTCCACGCCTCGCGGGACGCGACGACCGCGACCTGCTCGGAACGGTCCATGCGGCGGGCCTTGATCCGGTCGAGCTTGGTGCTCGGGTCCTCAGCCAGTTGGGCGGCGATGCGTACGGTCAGCTGGGCCGCCCAGTCCTGGGTGAGGGGGCCGACGCCGGAGCGACCGGCGAGTAGCCCGGCCCAGGTGGACGCGACGTCCCCGCCCAGCGGGGTGGTCGCGCCGAGCCCGGTGACTACGACGTCGGCGTGGCTCACTTGGCCGCCTGTGCCTTCTCGATGAAGGAGACGGCGTCACCCACGGTACGGAGGTTCTGCACCTCGTCGTCCGGGATCTTCACGCCGAACTTCTCCTCGGCCGCCACGACGACCTCGACCATCGACAGCGAGTCGACGTCGAGCTCCTCGGTGAAGGACTTCTCCTCCGCGACGTCCTCGGGGTTCACGCCGGCGACCTCTTCGAGGATCTCCGCGAGGCCTTCGACGATCTCTTCACGAGCCATTTCTGATGGTTCCCTTCATAGGTGGAAAATGCCGTTACGGGCAGCGGACGACCTGACCGGCATAGGTCAGACCACCGCCGAACCCGAACAGCAGCACCGGCGCACCCGACGGGATCTCCCGCCGTTCGACCAGCTTGGACAGCGCCATCGGGATCGATGCCGCCGAGGTGTTGCCCGACTCGATGACGTCGCGGGCGACGATGAGGTCGGGCGCGCCCAGCTTACGGGCGAGGGGTTCGATGATGCGCAGGTTGGCCTGGTGCGGGACGAACGCCACCAGGTCGCTGGGCTTGATGCCGGCGCGCTCGCAGGTCTCGGCGGCCAGCGCCGGGAGCGCGAAGGTGGCCCAGCGGAACACGGTCTGCCCGGCCTGCTGGATGTACGGGCGCCAGCCCTCGATGACGATCGCGTCGCCCTTCTCCGGGTCCGAGCCCCACAGCACGGGGCCGATCATCGGCTCGTCGCTGGCGGACACCACGGCAGCGCCGGCCCCGTCGCCGAAGATGACGGCGGTGGAGCGGTCGGTCCAGTCGGTGATGTCGGAGAGCTTCTCGACGCCGATCACGATCGCGTTCTTGGAGGCGCCGGCCCGGATGGCGTGGTCGACGGTCGCCAGGGCGTAGGAGAAGCCGGAGCAGGCGGTGTTGACGTCGTACGCCCCCGGGGCGGCGATGCCCAGCTTGCGGGCGACCCGGGTGGCCACGTTGGGGCACCGGTCGATGGAGGAGGTGGTGGCCACGACGACGAGGTCGATGTCGGCGGCGGTGAGCCCGGAGTTGGCCAGGGCCTTCTCGGCGGCGAAGCCGGCCATGTCGGCGACCGTCTCGGAGCCGGCGATCCGGCGCTCCTTGATGCCCACCCGGGACTGGATCCACTCGTCGTTCGTCTCGACGATCTGGGCCAGGTCGTCGTTGGTGAGGATCTTGGAGGGCTGGTAGTGCCCCATCGAGACGATGCGGGAGCCGGTCATGCGGTACCTCCGGTCGGGTGCAGCCGGGCGAGGGGCTGGCCCGGAGCGACCGGGTCCGCCGGACTGGCGAGCCATTCGATCAGGGTGCCGGCGGCGTGGGTGGTGACGTCGATCGGACCCTGGCGGGTCTCGACCTGGCCGATGACCTGGCCGTTCTTCACGTCGGTGCCCTCCGTGAGGCCCTCGGCCGGCTGGAAGTTGCCGGCGGCGGGGGACACCGCGACCTGGAAGTGCGGGATGGGCTCGTGGGTCGGGGCGACCCCGTGCCGGGCGATCAGGTCCCGGGCGGCCTTCAGGTCGTCGGGGGTGTTGACCTTGACGATCTCGACGCCCTTGATGGTGCGCTTGATCAGGCCGGCGAGCGTGCCGGCCGGCGGCAGCTCGATCACGGCGGTCACGCCCAGGTCGGCGAGGGTGTCCATGCACAGGTCCCAGCGGACCGGGGCGGTGACCTGGCGGACCAGGCGCTGGACCAGCTCGTTGCCGCCGGTGACGGCCGAGCCGTCGAGGTTGGAGAGTACGAGCCGGCTGGGCTGGTGCACGGTGATGCCGGGGGCGAGGGCGACGAGCGCCTGCTCGGCCGGTGCCATGTACGGGGTGTGGAACGCCCCCGCCACGGACAGCTTGACGACCTTCGCGCCGGCCGGCTTGTTGTCGGTGAGCTTGTCCAGCCCGGCCAGGGAACCGGCGGCGACGATCTGGCCGGCGCCGTTGCGGTTGGCGGGGTGGAGGCCGGCGGCCTCGATGGCGGCGAGCACCTCGTCGGGGTCGCCGCCGAGCACGGCGACCATCCCGGTGGGCTCGACGGCGCAGGCGGCGGCCATCTCGCGGCCCCGGACCCCGGCGAGGGTCACGGCGGCCTCGGGGCTGAGCACCCCGGCGAGGGCGGCGGCGCCGAGCTCGCCGACGCTGTGCCCGGCGACCAGCGCGACGTCGTGCAGCGGCAGCTGCTCGGCGGCGAGCAGGGCGGCGGCCACGAGGAGCGGCTGGGTCTTGGCGGTGTCCTTGATCTCGTCGGCGTCCGCGGTCGTACCGAGGTGGACGAGGTCGATGCCCGCGAGCGCCGACCACCACCGGAGGCGGGGTTCGACGCCGGGCAGGTCGAGCCACGGAGTGAGGAAGCCGGGCTTCTGTGAGCCCTGACCGGGAGCGAGTACGGCAAGCACACTTAAGACTGTGGCTGATCGAAGGAGGTCCGAGCCCTATCGCTCGCCACCAAACCTGACGACAAACGTTGTAGGTTTCCTACAAAGACATTCGGCCGTTCAGCTGAGTCAGTCTAAATGACCAGGTCAGAGCGTTGGGTGTGACGCGCCTCCCGATTCGTGACCGCCGAGTGAAACACCTCACGATCCGACCGGATCCAGCCGGCCGATGGTCAGGGCGACCCGCAGCGCGAACGCCTCACGCGGGTTCATCGGTGACAGACCGGTCACCTCGGCGATCCGGCGCAGGCGGTACCGGACCGTGTTCGGGTGCACGAACAGCTGCCGGGCGGCGCTCTCCAGCACCCCGCCGACGGCGAAGAACGCGTCGAGGGTGTCGAGCAGCTCGCCCCCGGCCTTGGTCAGCGCGCCGTAGATGTCGGTGCGCAGGATCCGCCGGGCCTCCGGGTCGCCGGCGATCGCCCGCTCCGGGAGCAGTTCGGTCGTCGCGACCGGCCGTGGTGCGGCCGGCCAGGCGGGGGCGGCCCGGAAGCCGGACAGCGCGGCGCGGGCCGACTCGGTGGCCTCGTCCAGGGAGGCGACGGCCGGTCCTACCACCACGGGACCGTCGCCGAACCCGCCGAGCAGCTTCTCCGCCGTGGCCAGCGGGTCGGCGGCCCCGCCGAGGACGACGACGAGCCGGTCGCCGTGCACCCCGCCGAGGATCTCCACGCCCATCCGCCGCGCGTACCGGTGCAGGACGTGCAGGACCGCGCTCGCCTCGCCGCCGGGGGAGCGGCCCACGGCCACGGCCACCGGGCTGGCGTCGGTCCAGCCGAGCGCGGCGGCCCGGCTGGCGAGGACGTCGGAGGAGTCCCCGCGCAGCAGGGCGTCGACCAGCAGGGCCTGCAGGCGCGCGTCCCAGGCGCCCCGGGTCTCGGCGGCGCGCGCGTACACCCGGGCGGCGGCGAACGCGATCTCCCGGGAGAACCGGAGCACCGCGATCCGCAGTTCGGCCTCCTCGCCGGGGGCGGCCAGGTGCGGGACCTGCTCCTCGACGACGTCGATCGTGACCTTGATCAGGGCGACGGTGTGCTGGAGCGTGATGGACCGGGCGAGTTCCCGGGGCGCGGCGTCGAACACCTCGTCGCTGACCTCGCCGGGGGTGCCCTCGCCGCGCAGCCACTCCAGGAACGACCGGACGCCGGCCTGGGCGACGAGCATGACCCAGGACCGCTGGTCGGCGGGCAGTTCGCGGAACCAGCCGAGGGTGTCCTCCATCTTCGACACACTCTGGGTCGCCAGGGCTCCGGCGGCGCGTTCGATCTGGCGGATCGTGGCGGTCAGTGGTGGTTCCGGGGTACTCACGGTCACCAGCCTGCCATGTTGGTGCCGTTGTCTCCTCCCGGGTCTTGTGAGCCAGACCACAGAGACGTTACTGTCCGGTAACTTCGCGGACATAGGGAGATGTTAATGCGTCGATTACTGACCCTTGTCGTGCTCGTCACGCTCGTCCTGTTCGGGGCGGCGGTGCCGGCGGGCGCGGCGACCGGTACCACCGGATTCTCGTTCTTCGACCTGACCGCGAGCGACGGCGTCGTCCTCAAGGCCAACGTGATCGCCCCCACCAGCCCGGGCCGGCACCCGGCGATCGTGTTCATCAGCAGCTGGGGCGTCAACGACCTGGAGTACCTGGCCCAGGCGAGGAAGTTCGCCGAGGCCGGCTACGTGGTGCTCTCCTACGGCGCGCGCGGCTTCTGGGCGTCCGGCGGCCAGATCGACACCGCCGGCCCCAAGGACATCGCCGACGCCCGCACCGCCGTGGACTGGCTCGTCGCGAACCCCGCCGTCGACCCGGCCCGGATCGGCAGCGCCGGCATCTCCTACGGCGCGGGCATCAGCCTCATCGCGGCCGGCCACGACCCCCGGATCAGGGCCGTCAGCGCTATGAGCGGCTGGTCGGACCTCGTCTACTCCCTCTACGACCAGCAGACCCGGCACGGCCAGTCCGTCGGCTTCCTCGGCCTCGCCGCCCTGATCACCGGCAAACCCTCGGCCGAGCTGACCGGGATCCTCGGCGACTTCTACGCCAACCGCGACATCGAGAACATCAAGTCCTGGGGCCGGGTCCGCTCCGCCGCCACCTACCTCGACGGGATCAACGCCCACCAGCCCGCGATCCTGATGGCCAACGCCTACGGCGACTCGATCTTCCCGCCCAACCAGCTCGTCGACTTCTACGGCCGCCTCACCGGCCCCAAGCGCCTGGAGTTCGCGCCCGGCGACCACGCGATCGTCGAGGGCCTCGGACTCGCCGGCCTGCCCAACCACGTGTGGGACTCCACCCGCCAGTGGTTCGACAAGTACCTCGGCAGCGGATCCGCCATCGGCCAGGGCGTCGTGCTCCGGCCGCACGGCTCCTCCGCCGTCGAGACCTACCCCGACTGGGCCAGCACCCGGACCGGCGTGACCCGGCTCGGCCTCGGCGAGGTCCGCTGGTGGGACGGCACCGGCCCGCTCGGCGGCACCCCCGCCACCGGCTGGTCCCGGCAGACCTGGCCCCGGGTCGACACCCCGGCCCACGGCGGCGTCGCGCTCGTCTCCGGCGCCCTCGACGCGCTCACCGGCGTGCCGCCCACGGTGTGGCTCCCGGCCGTGAGCAGGGTCAACGCCGGGGTGTGGACGTCGAACCCGTATGCCGGCGGGGTCAAGGTGCGCGGCACGGCGAACCTGCACCTGGCCGTCTCGCCCAGCGCCCCGCGCGGCACCGTCGTCGCCTACCTCTACGACCTGGACTCCCTCGGCACCGGCCGGCTGATCACGCACACGCCCGTGACCTGGCTGTCGGCCACCTCGACCCTGGACGCGGCCTTCCCGGCAGCGGCCTACGACGTCCCCGCGGGCCACCGCCTGGCCCTGGTCCTGGACGGCAAGGACTCCCTCTACCTGGACATGAACGACACGGTCGGCGCGACTGTCTCTTTCCAGGGTTCGTCGTGGGTTGAGCTGCCGATTCGTTGAGGTGGAATTACCGACCCGCTGAGGACGACGCTGGCGGCGCCTCGGCGGAAGGCGCAGGGCGCTGCCCAGGCTCCTCCCGCCGACGCTTGCCAGCCCCGCCCTCAGCGGGCCACCTCGGCTTAGATCAAGGGCCAGGGCAGAATCCAGATCAACCGCATCAGAGGGTTACGAGTCGGTTCCTGGGCCGGCGCGCGGCGGCACCTGCCCAGGGTGGCGGTCCGGGGCGCTACGCCGGGATCGTCTGCACCCCGGGCACGATCCGCTGGAAGAGCTGATCGCGGTCCGTGACGACCGGCCAGCCCCGCTGCAACGCCAGCAACGCCACGTGTGCCGCCGTCCGGTCCCCGTCGGCCATCACGGTGTAGCGGTCCAGCAGGTCGGGCGGCATCTCGCTCGGCAACGACAGCAGCCACATGTCCTGCTCGTCGCGGACCGGCACCAGGCGCAGGCGGTTGCGTTCCAGGGGGCGGGCGGCGTAGACCTCCGCGAGCACGCCGATCGGCACCAGCATCGTCAGGCTGTGCCGGCGGGCCGCCCGGGTGACGGCGGTGGCGTAGGAGGTGGCGTCGGCGAATTCGAGGAGCGCGGCCACGTCGAGGACCCAGCCGCTCACTCCACCGATCATGCGCCGCGGCGTGCGAGCGCGGCGGCGTCCTTGGCCATCAGGTTGGCCGCGAGCCGCTCGGGCTCAGCCAACCAGGGGCGTAACCGGTCCGTGTACTCCTCGAGGCTCGGAGACTTGCCCTTCTCGCGAAGGTTCTCGGCGCGACGGAGCGACGGGTCTACTGGATGGGACGGGGAGGCGAGAGCGGCTGTGATAGCCGCAGTGCGAGCGGCGGTCATCAACTCACAGTAGCTCCGGACCGGGTCAGCCGCCAGACCACATCCAGCCCGGTGTGGTTCCCGGACCGCTGCTCGGCGGGCACCCGTTCGACCTCGGTGAAGCCGAGCCGGGCCGGTACGGCGCCGCTGCGGGTGTTGGCCGCGTCGTGCACGATCTCCACCCGTTCGATGCCGGGCAGGGCGAACGCGGCGGCGATCTGCGCGCGGCAGGCCCGGGTGACGATGCCCTTGCCGACGGCGTCCGGGTGCAGCCAGTAGCCGATCTCCAGGGTGCCGGGGCCCCGCCGGGTCATCAGCCCGGTACCCCCGACGAGCCGGCCGTCGACGAAGATCGAGTAGTTGTAGTTCTCGCCGCTGTCCCAGTTCTCCACCGAGCGCGCCAGGAACTCGACGGTGTCCTGGTAGGTCTGCTCGACGGCCCACGGCATCCAGTGCGCGATGTGCTCGCGGCCGTCCTCGATCAGCGCGTGCAGCTCGTCGGCGAACTCGGGGCGTACCCGGCGGAGGACGACATCCTCGCAGGTCAGGGTCTCATCAGGCTCCATCGCCCGATTCTCCCCGACCCGCCGGACCGGGCCAACCGAGTTACGCCCGCCGGACCCCGCCAACCGCGATACACCCGCCGGACCGGGCTAACCGAGTCACGCCCACCGACCCACCGCGTGACCGGCTGCGGTGCCGGCGACCGCCCGTTCGGTGGAGACCCGCGCGATCGGCCGGCCCGGGGTCAGGTGTCGAGGATGGAGTGCAGCCAGGCGCGTTCCGCCCGGCTGGACGCCTTCGCCACGGTGAACATGCCCTGCCGGTAGGGGTCGGCGACGTCCCGGGAGCGGACGGGTCGGCTGCCGTCCTGGAAGAAGCTGCGGGGCGCCTCGAGGAACGCGAGCCGGCGACGGAGTACCGCGTGCTGGTCGGCGACGTCGGGGAGGCGGGACAGGAACGCCAGTACCGCGAAGAACTGGGCACTGTCACTGATCTCGGTGTCGGTGGGTTCCCGGAGCCGGCGGAGGAGTTCGGCCTGCCCGGCGGGGGTGAGTTCCAGGACCTGGCGGGGCGCGGCGCCGGCCCCGGCCTCGGTGCGCCGGTCCACGAGCCCCTTGTCGACCAGGCGGTTGATGGCCGGATACAGGCTGCCGTCGCTGACCGGCCGGGCGTGTCCGGACAGCGCCGCGATCCGGGTCCGCAGCTCGTAGCCGTGCAGCGGTTCCTCGGCGAGGAAACCCAGGATCGTCAGGACCAGCATGGTGCTATGGTGACGCCTCGAACCGAGGTACATCGAATCGAGGTATGCTATGAGAGAGTTCGGCGGGGCGGGCGCGCCCATCGTGCTGCTGCACGGCCTGATGGGCCGCGCCCGGGCGTGGACGGGCACGGCGGACTGGCTGACCGGCCACGGCCGGGTGCTCGGACTCGACAGCCGCGGGCACGGATCCGCACCGCCGGGACCGTTCGACCCGGAAACCCGGATCAACGACGTCGTCGGGGTACTGGAACAGACCGGCCCCGCCCTGCTCGTCGGCCACTCGATGGGCGGTATGACCGCCTGGCAGGTCGCCGGCCGCCGCCCCGACCTGGTGCGCGGCATCGTGGTCGTCGACATGTCCGCCCGGGGCGGGGGCCGCACGGCCGGCTGGCGGACCTGGTTCGACAGCTGGCCGGACTCCTTCGGGTCCCGCGCGGAGGTCGAGGCCTTCTTCGGCAGGAAACACCCGGGCCAGGGCAGGTTCTTCGCCGAGATCATGGACGAGACCCCGGACGGCAGGTTCCGCCCGCACTTCGACCCGGCACGGCTCCTGCACCTGGTCGACAGCTGGCAGCACGACATGCGCGCCGAACTCGACGCCGTGGAATGCCCGGCGCTCGTGGTCAGAGGCGCGCTGAGCTCCAGCTCCCGCGCGGACCTGGAGGCGATGGCCGCCCGCCTCCCACGCGGCGCGTTCGCCGAGGTCCCGGCCGCCGGCCACGTCGTGCACTACGACGACCCGACAGCGTTCCGGGCGGCCGTGGAACCCTTCGTGGCGGCGCTCTGAACCCTTCGCCACCCGCGCCGGGCCCCGCGCCCCGGGCCGCGTCATGCCGGGCCCCGGGCCCCGGGCCGTGTCACGCCGGGCGCCACGCCCGCGCCGGGCCGCTGGATCGAGCCCCCGGGCGGTCAGCCCCGGGGCCGGGTGAGCAGGCGGCTGACCTCGCCGTCCCCGGGGTCCACCAGGTCCCGGACATCGGCGTACCCGAGGCGGCGGAGCAGGGCCAGCGAGGCCGCGTTGTCCGGGGCGACGGTCGCGTGCACCTCGGCCAGGCCGAGCACGCCGAGCCCGTGCGCCGTGACGGCCTCCGCGACCTCCGTGCCCAGCCCGCGGCCCCAGGCCTCCGGCAGCAGCGCGTACACCAGCTCGTGGCCGTCGACCTGTGGGTCGGGGCTCGGCTTGATCTCGGCGTGCCCGACGTACCCGTCGCCTTCCACGATCGCCCAGACGTCCCACGTGATCACGTGCGGCTCGGCGAAGCCGCGCCGGAACAGTTCGCGCGGGTCCCTCGGGATCCCCATCCACCGGGTGACGTCCGCGTCGCTGAACAACCGGACGAAGCCTTCTTCGTCCTCGGGCACGTAGGGCCGCAGCTCGAGCCGGGCGGTACGCAGAATCGGGGTCACCCGCCCGAAACTACGCGAGGGTCCGGTCCGGGGCATCCGAGTTCCGGGGCCCACGGGTCCCGACTCACGGGCCCAGGATCGTCCCGAGTTCACAGGTCCGGGATCGTCCCGGGCTCACAGGTCCAGGATCGCCTGGGTCCAGGTCGAGGTCTCGGTGAAGCCCACCCGGTCGTTCACGGCGAGCATCGCCACGTTGCGGGTGTCGTTGCCGGTGGAGACCCCGGTGACGTCCGGCCGGGCGGCGGCCAGCAGGCGCAGCGACTCGTGCTTGATCGCTCCGGCCAGGCCCCGGCCCCGGTGGGCGGTCAGCACGGCCGCGTCGCCGGTGGACACCGTGGAACCGGGCTCGGGGGAGACGTACAGCCCGGTAAAGCCGACCACCCGGTCGTCGGGGTCCAGCGCGACGGTGACCCGCAGGTGCTGGCCGCGCGCGGCCAACACGGCCTCGGTCTCGCGGATCTGCGCGGCCGTGAACCGTTCCGGGGCCTCCTCGGCGTCGTGGGGCGCGTCGTTGATGGCCTCCCGGGCCACGGCGTAGGAATCGATCAGCGCGTCGGGGGCCGGGCCGTCCCAGGTCAGCAGCCGGTACCCGGGGGCGAGCGCCGGCGGCGGGGCGGTGACCGGCAACCGGAGCAACGACCGGCGGTACCGGCCGGTCACCCGTGCGCCGGTCGCGTCCAGGAACGCCGCTCCGGCGGGCCCGGCCGTCCACCCGACCAGGTTGCGGCAGCCCGCCGACCGGGCCTCCCCGACGGCCTGTTCCAGCAGCCACCGGCCGTGCCCGGCGCGCCGGTGCGCCGCCGCGACGACCAGCGCGTGCAGGTATCCCGTGTCCTCGCCGTCGCGGACGGTCAGCCGGGCGAAACCGGCGAGCCTTCCGGAGGCGTCGCGCAGGGCCTGGTTCCACAGCCGGACGGTGCCGGACCGCGGCCCGAAGTCCCGGCGCAGCTCCGCCGCCGTCGGCGGGGGCTCGGCCGGGGCGACGGCGGACAGGTGCTCGCACGTGAGCACGTGCAGCTCCGCCCACTCCGGGTCGGTGGCGGTGGCGGGGTCGAAGGTCACCAGGCGCATGGCACCCGACCCTAGCCTCCTGGGTGGCCGTGCGCTGTCCCGCTCCTCAGGGCTCCGGGCGGCACCCGAGGACGCTACGCACCGGACGCCCGAGGCGAGGTCGGGGCCGCGCGCCCCAAAGAGGCGGAGCCCCGGGAGGTGCCGGGAGGTCGTACCCGTCGGACCCGGGCACCCCTCGTACCCGTCGGAAAAGGAGGGTGGGGCCGGTGCGTGACCGGCCCCACCCTCCCGATGGAACGACTAGCTCTCGCCGCCCGCCTCGACCACGTCGATCGCGTTCACGTCGAGCAGCTGGTACTTCTTGACCGCCTGCGCGACCACGTCGGCCGGCACCTGGCCGGTCGCCGCGAGCTGCTGGAGGGTCGCGACCACGATCGACTCGGCGTCGACGTGGAAGTGCCGCCGCAGCGCGCCCCGGGTGTCGGAGCGGCCCCAGCCGTCGGTGCCCAGCGAGGTGTACTCGCCCGGTACCCAGCGCGAGATCAGGTCCTGGACGGCGCGCATGAAGTCGCTGACCGCGATCTTCGGGCCCGCCGCGTCGGCCAGCTGCTGGGTGACGAACGGGATGCGGGGCGGCTCCTCCGGGTGCAGGAGGTTGTGCTCCTCGCACTCGATGGCGTCGCGGCGCAGCTCCGTCCAGGAGGTCACCGACCAGACGTCGGCGGCCACGCCCCACTCCTCGGCGAGGAGGTGCTGCGCCTTGACCGCCCAGCCCATGCCCGTGCCCGAGGCGAGGATGTTCGCCCGGGGCAGGTTGGGGTGCTGTGCGGCCTCGGCGTAGCGGTAGATGCCCTTGAGCAGGCCGTTGACGTCGAGGTTCGCCGGCTCGGCGACCTGCAGCGTCGGCTCGTTGTACACCGTCAGGTAGTAGATGATGTCCTCGGGCGCCTCGCCGAACATCCGGCGGAGACCGTCTTCCATGATGTACGCGATCTCGTACGCCCACGCCGGGTCGTACGACACGATCGCCGGGTTCGTCGCCGCGATCAGCAGCGAGTGCCCGTCCTCGTGCTGCAGGCCCTCGCCGTTGAGCGTGGTGCGCCCCGCGGTGGCCCCGATCAGGAAGCCCCGGGCCATCTGGTCGGCGGCCGCCCAGATGCCGTCGGCGGTGCGCTGGAAGCCGAACATCGAGTAGAAGATGTACAGCGGGATGATCGGCTCGCCGTGCGTCGAGTACGACGTGCCGGCGGCCGTGAACGACGCCACCGAGCCGGCCTCGTTGATGCCCTCGTGCAGGATCTGGCCGGCCGTGGACTCCTTGTACGACAGGAACAGCTCCCGGTCGACCGGCAGGTAGTTCTGGCCGTGCGGGGAGTAGATCTTCGCCGTCGGGAACATGGCGTCCATGCCGAACGTGCGCGCCTCGTCCGGGATGATCGGCGCCCAGCGCTTGCCGATGCTCTTGTCCTTCATCAGGTCCTTGAGCAGCCGGACGAACGCCATGGTGCTGGCGACCTTCTGCTTGCCGGAACCCTTCTTCATGTCCGCGTAGACCTCCTTCGGCGGGAGCGCCAGAGGAATGATCTTGCGGCTGCGGCTCGGCATGCTGCCGCCGAGCTGGGAGCGCCGTTCCATCATGTAGGCGTACTCGTCGGAGTCGGTGCCCGGGTGGAAGTACGGCGCCGCGTACGGGTCGGCGAGCTGCTCGTCGGTCACCGGGATGTAGAGCCGGTCCCGGAACGTCTTGAGGTCGTCGACGGACAGCTTCTTCATCTGGTGCGTGGCGTTGCGGCCCTCGAAGTTGCCGCCCAGCGTCCAGCCCTTGATCGTCTTGGCGAGGATCACGGTCGGCTGGCCGGTGTGCTCGGTGGCCGCCTTGTACGCCGCGTACAGCTTGCGGTAGTCGTGCCCGCCGCGCTTGAGACCCCAGATCTCGTCGTCCGACATCGGCTCGACCATCTTCTTGGTCCGGACGTCCCGGCCGAAGAAGTGCTCGCGCACGAACGCGCCGGACTCCGCCTTGTAGGTCTGGTAGTCACCGTCGGGCGTGGTGTTCATGAGGTTGACCAGCGCGCCGTCGCTGTCGGCGGCGAGCAGCGGGTCCCACTCCCGGCCCCAGACGACCTTGATCACGTTCCAGCCGGCGCCGCGGAAGTGGCTCTCCAGCTCCTGCATGATCTTGCCGTTGCCCCGGACCGGGCCGTCGAGCCGCTGGAGGTTGCAGTTGACCACGAAGGTCAGGTTGTCCAGCTCCTCGCGGGCCGCGATGCCGAGCGAGCCCAGCACCTCGGGCTCGTCCGTCTCGCCGTCGCCGAGGAACGCCCACACCCGCTGGTCGGACGTGTCCTTGATGCCCCGGTTGTGCAGGTAGCGGTTGAACCGCGCCTGGTACACGGCGTTGAGTGAGCCGAGGCCCATCGACACCGTCGGGAACTCCCAGAAGTCCGGCATCAGCCGGGGGTGCGGGTACGACGGCAGGCCGCCGCCCGCGTGCGACAGCTCCTGGCGGAACCCGTCGAGCTGGTCCCCGGAGAGCCGGCCCTCCAGGAAGGCGCGGGCGTACATGCCGGGGCTGGCGTGCCCCTGGTAGAAGATCTGGTCCCCGCCGCCCGGGTGGTTCTTGCCCCGGAAGAAGTGGTTGAAGCCCACCTCGTACAGGCTGGCGGAGCTGGCGTACGTGGAGATGTGACCACCGACACCCACCCCGGGGCGCTGGGCGCGCTGGACCGTCATGGCGGCGTTCCAGCGGATGAAGGCGCGGATCCGACGCTCGAGGGCCTCGTCGCCCGGGAACCACGGCTCGCTCTCTGGCGGGATCGTGTTGATGTAGTCGGTCGTGGTGAGCGGCGGGACGCCGACCTGACGCTCACGGGCGCGTTCGAGAAGACTCAACATCACGTACCGGGCGCGCTGCCGGCCTCGCTCGTCGATGACCCCGTCCAGCGACTCGATCCACTCGAGCGTCTCTGCCGGATCGATGTCCGGGAGCTGGCTCGGAAGGCCGTCGCTGATGACCGGGCGCTTGCGTTCGGTGGCCACGGGCGTTCCTTCGTGTTCAAGAAAGTCGGCTTTTCGTTCCTCATCCTGCCCTGTGGGGGGTGTTCCGTCACGCCACCCGGCCACGTACGCGACGATCAACACAGCTACTCACCAGTAGCTTTACGCTCCCGTGCGGAGTCTGCGGGCGCCCGCTGTCCCGTTGAGGAGGTCAGACGGGTATTCTCCGGCGAGTTGGCCAAATTCCGAGGGCGTGCCACTTGCGCCGGGGCAGTATGGCTGTGTGGACTACACACTGAGGGCGTCGCTGGGACGCTCGCAGACTTCGACGAGGAGGCACTCGACAGTGAGCGCGACGGCTGGCCAGGCCGACGGTATCAAGAGTCTGGTGGACCGGCTCGGGATTGAGCCGGGCATGGTCGTAATGGAGATGGGGTACGACGACGACGTCGACGAGGATCTCCGCGACGCACTGATCGACCGCTGCGGCGAGCTCGTCGACGAGGACACCGATGAGGTTGTCGACGTTGCGCTGCTGTGGTGGCGAGACGGCGACGGCGACCTGGTGGACATTCTCGTGGACGCGCTGAGCCCGCTGGCAGACGACGGGTTCGTCTGGTTGCTGACTCCGAAGTCGGGGCGCGACGGTCACGTCGAGCCGGGCGAGATCTCCGAGTCCGCGCCGACGGCCGGACTCGCACAGACGTCCAGCATCAACGCGGGCAAGGACTGGGCAGCGGTCAAGCTGGTCGCCCCGCGTTCCGCGAAGAAGCAGCGTTAAGGAGCCACGCTAGTGACCCTGCAGCCCGGTACGACTGCGCCTGTTTTCACCCTCAAGGATCAGAACAACCAGGATGTCGCGCTCGCCGACTTCCGGGGTACCAAGAACGTTCTGCTCGTTTTCTACCCGCTCGCCTTCACGGGCATCTGCCAGGGTGAGCTGTGCGAGGTGCGGGACAACCTGCCCGCCTTCGTCAGCGACGACGTGCAGATCCTGACCGTCAGCGTCGACTCGCCGTTCACCCACAAGGTCTGGGCCGAGCAGCAGGGCTACGACTTCCCGCTGCTGTCGGATTTCTGGCCGCACGGCGCGGTCGCGCAGGCCTACGGGGTCTTCAACGACGAGAAGGGCTTCTCCAACCGGGGCACCTTCCTCATCGACAAGGGCGGCGTCATCCGGTTCGCCGAGGTCAACGGACCGGGCGAGCCGCGCGACCAGGCCGGCTGGACCAAGGCGCTCGAGGCCCTGGCCTAGGATTTCCGGAACCGACCGGCGGCGGGTTATTGTTGCCGCCGCCGGCTGGGGCGCGTAGCTCAGTGGGAGAGCATCCGCCTTACAAGCGGAGGGTCGGGGGTTCGAAACCCTCCGCGCCCACCCAGTTGTTGATCTATCTTGATGCCGCTCAGGCCCGGTCTTCACGACCGGGCCTGACGCATGTAGGGGACTGGTAGGGGAATCGGAGCCTCGTGCCGCCCACCCGAGCGGTGCATGGCGCAGCCGCGGATGCCGGCTTTCCGTCAGTCCCGGTCCGGGACCGCCGCGGCACCTTCCTCGGAGATCCGCCGGGCCAGCGCGGTGAACTCCGCCTCGGCGGCCTCCCGGGTGGCGAAGCGCCGCCGGAAGGAGCGGCCCGGGGCGCTGACGTGCAGCTCCACCGGCGTAGAGCTGCCCAGTCGGGCCAGGAAGTTCATCCCGGCCCAGATGGCGATGGCCGCCAACAGCAGCAGATCGAGCGCGGTGCCCGACCCCGAGCCGATGTCGAGGCCCGAACCGCCACGGAGCGGTGGGCGCACGCTCAACTGGACGGGAATCCCGTCAGGCCCCTTGACCGTCTTCGCGTCGAACTCGGCGGCCCTGGCCTCGGCGGCGCGCCGGCGGTCGATCCGCTCCCGCTCGGCGGCCAGCTTCTGCCGGTCCCGGTCACTCAGCCCGATGCCCACCGGCCCAGTATGGCGAGGGTCCGCACGGATCGCCGACCCCGAGCGGAGACCGGCCCGCAGACCGGCCAGCAGTCCAGCCCGGAGACCGACCCGCAGACCAGTCCGGAGACCGGCCCGGAGACCGGCCGGAGCGCGTGCCCCTGGCCAGGGCCTCCGCCGTCCCTGAGCGGGGGTTTTCGGCCCGCGAGAGCTGCCCCCGGCAGTACCATGAAAGGGATTTTTGGGGGTGCTGGCGATGCGCGTCGTTCGAGGCACGATCCTGGCGGGAATGGTCGGCACGGCCACCTTCCTCGGCGTCATGATGCTCTGGCAGATCCTGGCCGGCAAGCCGGTCGCGGAGGTGTTCACGCCCATCGCGCACACCTTCCGCCGGAGCGTCGCGGTCGACGGGCCGGCGAGCCTGAACACCGTGCTGATCGCCATCGCGGCCGTGTTCGTGGTGACGATGGTGTTCAGCACGGCGCTGGAGGTCATCGAGTCGCAACGGACGGCCGGTACGGCGTTCTGGATGATCGGCGGGGCCACGATCCTGGCCGGGGTGTTCTGGGTCTTCACGCACATGTTCGCGTGGAACGCCGCCGACCCGGTGGCCGCCGATCACCTGTCCAAGGGTGGCGCGTGGTTGGCGAGCATCGTGACCGGCGCGGTCGTGGCGGCGTGCCTGCTGCCGGCGCGGTTGCCGGAGGAGCGGTTCTTCACGTCCGACCCGGTGGGCGGCGACTCGAGGGACACCCGGCCGATACCCCACTAGATCGACACCTTCATCCGGGTACCGGCCCGGGTGCGCCCGAAGGACTACGCCCGTCTCGTCTGCTCTGACGAGGCGGGTGTCGCGTTGTTCCCACCCCGGGGGGACGACGCCCGGGGTGCCTGGCTCCTAGTCTCTCTGCATGATCGATGACCGTACGCCGCCCTCGAACCGGCGGTGGACCCTCGCCGCGCTCCTCGCGGGCCTGGGTGGCGCGTCCCTGGTCGTGGTCGGCTGGTCGTTGCGGGGCTGGCACATCGCGCCCGACCACACCCGGCTGGGCGACGGGGACTGGTGGCTGGGGCTGCTGAGCCACGGGATGGCGCACCTGGCGTTCGGCCGGGTGGGGTTCAAGGTGGCGCTGGGGGCGGTCGTCGTCACGGTCGCGTGCGTCGTGTGGCTCCGGGGGCGGCGCAGGTCCTGACGCCGGGTGTCCTGTTCGTAGTGTCCAGTGTGTCCGCAGCTCTTCCGTATGCCGGGAGGCGGTGGCTACAGTCGCGGGACACATATCGAACGGGAGGAATGCGTGTCTCGTCTATGGCGCTCGTTCGCCGCCGCCGCCCTGCTCGCGGGCCTGGTCGGCATCGCCCAACCGGCGGCCGCCGCCGAGGGTGACATCCTGGCGCGGCTGAAGGCGATCCCCGGGTTGACCGTGGTCTCCGAGCAGTCGGTGCCCGCACCGTACCGGTTCTTCACCCTGACGTTCCGGCAGTACGTGGACCATCACAACCCCTCGCTCGGCACGTACCAGCAGCGGTTCACCCTGATGCACCGCGACACCGCCCGGCCGATGGTGCTGCACACCTCCGGCTACAACGTGTCGAGCCGCGCGTTCCGGTCCGAGCCCACCCAGTTGCTGGCCGGCAACCAGGTCTCCGTGGAGCAGCGGTTCTTCACGCCGTCGATCCCGGCCAATCCGAACTGGTCCAAACTGGACATCTGGCAGGCCGCGACGGATCACCACCGGCTGGTCAGCGCCCTGAAGAAGGTGTACAAGGCGAAGTGGGTCTCCACGGGCGCCAGCAAGGGCGGCATGACCTCGGTCTACCACCGGCACTTCTACCCGAACGATGTCGACGGCACGGTGGCCTACGTCGCGCCGAACGACGTGGTGGCCGACAGCGACGCGGCGTACGACCGGTTCTTCGCCAACGTCGGCACCCCCGAGTGCCGGGCCGCCCTCGACGCGGTGCAGGTCGAGGCGTTGCGCCGGCGCGGGACGCTGGAGCCCCGGCTGGAGGCGTGGGCCGCGGCGAACGGGCGGACCTACACGGTGGTCGACGGGCCGGACCGCGGGTTCGAGTACATGGTGAACAGCGCGCAGTGGGGCTTCTGGCAGTACGGCGGGGTGTCGTTGTGCGCGCAGGTGCCGGCGACCACGGCCAGCGACGACGAGATCTTCGCCTGGCTGGACGACTGGGGCGGCTTCGACTCCACCACCGACCAGGGCCTGGCCCCGTTCACCCCGTACTACTACCAGGCGGGTACGCAGCTCGGGTACCCGGTGATCCAGCTCGACCACCTCAGGAGCCAGCAGCGGTACCGGTTCGAGGACACCCCGCGCAACCTCGTACCCCGCTCGATTCCGATGTCCTTCCAGCCGTGGGTGATGCTCCAGATCGACCAGTGGGTGCAGATGCGGGGCAGCCGGCTGCTGTTCGTCTACGGGCAGAACGACCCGTGGGGCGCGGAGCCGTTCACCCTCGGCCCGGGCACGAAGGACTCGCTGAGCTTCACCGCTCCCGGCGCCAACCACGGGGCGAACATCTCCCGGCTGGTCGGGGACGAGGCGGCCACGGCGACGGCGGCGCTGCGCCGGTGGGCCGGGTACACCGCGCCCGCGCCGAGCCTGGCGGGGGAGCACTTCCCGGAACTGGACGACTGGGACCCGGTGATGGACCGGAGCCTGAACCCGGTCCGGTGACCTGAGGCACGAACACGGCGGGGCGGCGAGATCGTGGCCGCCCCGCCGCACCGTGCGCGGGCCCGAGCCGGGACCGGGCCTCCAGCCTGCGCGAGGCTCCGGGCCTAGCTCGGGTCGTAGATCCGTTCCGCGTACGCCGGCCCGTAGTACTCCTCCAGCTCCGCCAGGCTCTGTCCCTGCCGGTGCATGGCCTTCGCGATCTGCGCCGAGGACGGGGCCGCCCCGCCGTCCCACTCCGCCGGCTTCCACATCCTCCCGCGCAGGAACGCCTTCGGGCAGTGGAAGAAGATCTGTTCGATGTCGACTTCCAGGGCCAGCACGGGCCGGTGGCCCCGGACGACCATCCGGTCGAAGTACGGCGCCTCGCGGACCAGCCGGGCGCGGCCGTTGATCCGCAGGGTGTCGGGGCGCCCCGGTACCAGGAAGAGAAGTCCGACGTGCGGGTTGGACAGGATGTTGAGGAACCCGTCGGCGCGCCGGTTGCCGGGCCGCTCGGGGAGCGCGAGGGTGGTGTCGTCCAGGACGAGCGCGAAGCCGGCGGGGTCGCCCTTGGGGGACACGTCGCAGTTGCCGGCGGCGTCGGAGGTGGCGACGAGGCAGAAGGTGGCGGCGGCGAGCCAGTCCTTGTGGGTGTCGAGCAGCGCGGTGCGTTCCTTGGCCACGGCGGTCGGTTGGGGCTCGCCGAGCAGCTCTCTTAGCTCCGCCTCTGAGGTGATTTCCATGGATTTATCCCCGATTCGTTGATCTTCCAGCAGCTTAGTGACCCTCTGTAGGCTTCTCTGTGACGCACGTCTCGCCCTAGGGTCAGTACATGAACCTGGAGCTCCGGCATCTGCGGGTCATCTGCGCGATCGCCGAGACGGGCAGTGTGACCAAGGCGGCGGCCGTGCTCGGCCTCGCCCAGGCCGCGCTGACCGCACAGCTCCACCGGATCGAGGGCACCCTGGGCGGGGCGCTGTTCGAGCGTGACCGCAAGGGTGCGCGGCCCACGGCGCTCGGCGAACTGGTGCTCTCCCGGGCCCGGGTGCTGCTGCCCGCCGTGGAGGGTCTGCGCGAGGACGCGGCGCGGATGGCGAGTGCGACGGTGCCCGAGCGGTACCGGATCGGCGCCGTCAACGGGCCCATCCTCGGCGGCCTGGTGCACCGGCTCGCGGCCGAGCAGCCGGAGGCGCGGATCACCACCCACCCGGCCTGGTCGGCGGACGAGCTGATCGGCATGGTGGCCGCGCGCAAGCTGGACTTCGCGCTGATCGGGGTGTGCGGGGACGCGTCCCCGCCGACGAGCCAGGGCCTGATCTGGCGGGACATCGCGCTGGATCCGGTGTTCGTACTGGTGCCCGACGCGCACCCGGCCTCCGGTTGGGCGGAGGTGGAGCTGTCCGAGTTGGCCGACGCGCGCTGGTTGGCGACCCCGGGCGACGGCTGTTTCTCGGAGTGTTTCGCGGCGGCGTGCGTGCGTGCCGGGTTCACCCCGCAGGAGATGTACGAGACGGACCTCGCCGGCGCCTACGACCTCGTGACGGCCGGCGACGCGGTGGCGCTGTGCCAGCCGACGTTCCGGGTGGTCCCCGGCCTGAGCGCGGTGCCCCTGGCCGGGGTGCCGCTGCGCTGGCGGCACGTGCTGGGCTGGCATCCCGACTCGCCGGGCGCGGACATCGCCGAGCGGGTGGTGGCGCACGCGACGGCGGCGTACGCGGAGGCGGCCGGGCGCAGCACCGCGTACCAGGCGTGGCTGGCCCGCAATCCGGGCTACGGCCCTTCCGGTACGCCGGTGGTATGACCTAGCTGCTATCTATCTCGGTTGATCTGTCGCGGGTTAGCTTTGCCTCACCGCCAACGGCGGCTTCCTGGGAAGCGGCGGGCTGACCAGCTCAGCGAACTCGACCGTGGCCCGTCGCCTCCTTCCCCTCAAGGAGGAGTACCACACGATGAAGCGCAAAGTGACGACCGTTGTGGCTGTCGCGGCCATGACGGTGGGAGTCGTCTCCGCTCTGAATCTCCCGGCGTTGGCCGGCCCCGTCCCCCTCGCGGAGCCGTCCAGCGTCGGTGCGATCGCGCCCGAGGTGTACGGCGCGGTGCAGCGTGACCTGGGCATCAGCCCGGACAAGGTGAAGGACCGGTTCGTCCTGGAGGAGAAGGCGTCGCGGATCGAGGCGACCCTGCGCCGGCAGTTCGACGTCGGCTTCGGCGGCGGGTACATCTCCGCCGACGGGAAGTCCTACCAGGTCGGGGTGCTCAACGAGGCCCAGGCGGCGAAGGTCCGGGCGGCCGGTGGTGAGCCGGTGGCCGTGACCCGCACGGAGAAGCAGCTCGACGCGATCCGCGACCGGCTGGGCACGGTCCTCAAGGGCACCGAGGTGCCGTACTGGTACACCGATGTCACCACCAACACCGTCGTCGTCAAGGCGCACCCCGCGGCCGTGGCGCGCACCCGGTCGCTGGTCGCGACCGCCGGCGTGGAGGCCTCGGCGGTCCGGGTCGTGGAGACCACCGAGGCCCCCCGGCCGCTGATCGACGTGGTGGGCGGCAACGCGTACTACATCGGCTCGGGCACCCGCTGTTCCGTCGGCTTCTCGGTGACCACGGGCTTCGTCACCGCCGGGCACTGCGGCACCACGGGCGCGAGCACCACCCAGCCGAGCGGCTCGTTCGCGGGTTCGTCCTTCCCGGGCAACGACTACGCGTTCGTCCGGACCGCGGCGGGCAACACCCCGCGCGGTCTGGTCAACAACTACTCGGGCGGCAACGTGACCGTGGCCGGTTCGAGCGAGGCGGCCGTGGGCTCCTCGATCTGCCGGTCGGGTTCGACGACCGGGTGGCACTGCGGCACGATCCAGTCCCGCAACGCCTCCGTCACCTACCCGCAGGGCACGATCACGGGCCTCATCCAGACGAACGTGTGCGCCGAACCCGGTGACTCGGGCGGCTCGGCGATCTCGGGCAGCCAAGCCCAGGGCGTCACCTCCGGCGGCTCGGGCAACTGCTCCTCGGGTGGTACGACGTTCTTCCAGCCGGTCAACGAGATCCTCCAGACGTACGGCCTGACCCTGGTGACCGGCGGCGGCAACCCGACCCCGACGACCGGCCCGACCGGGGGCCCGGGCACCTGCACCGGCTACTCCGGTTCCCTGTCGGCGGGCGGCTCGGCGATCCAGCCGAACAACAGCTACTACCAGTCGGCCGGTTCGGGCACGCACGCCAGTTGCCTGCGCGGCCCGGCGGGCACGGACTACGACCTCGCGCTGCAGAAGTGGAACGGCAGCACGTGGGCGCAGGTCGCGGTGTCCAACGGCCCGACGAACGCCGAGCAGATCAGCTACAGCGGCACCGCCGGGTACTACCGGTACGTGGTGACCGCCTACTCCGGCTCCGGCGCGTACACGCTGAGCATCGCCAAGCCGGCGTAACCCGAGACGACCCCGGCCCGCCACCCTTGGGCCGGGGTCCCACCCCGGGCGCGGCTGGGTGCCCGGGGTGGCTAGGCCCCCGGCCCACCACCATGGGGCCGGGCCCCCGCCCCGGGCCGCTCGGAAGGCCCGGGGCGCGGCCCCCGGTGTGGCTCAGGCCACGCCGGGGGCTCCGGCGCGTAAACCCGGTGATCCGGCCCCGGCCGACCACCTATCCTGGTGCGGACATGGGAACAGCACCGGAAACACCCCGCCTCGCCGATCTCCTCCAGCGGCTGCCCGAGCTGATGCTGAAAGACCAGCGCAGGCTGGGGCGTCGGCTCGACGGCGCGCGCCGCGACCAGGGGAGGCTGCCGCAGATCGCCGCCGACCTGGCCACGGCCGAGGAGCGGGTGGCCCGGCGCCGGGCGGCGGTGCCGGCGATCACGTATCCCGAGGCGCTGCCGGTCAGCCAGAAGAAGGACGACCTGCTCGCGGCGATCCGCGACCACCAGGTCGTCATCGTGGCCGGGGAGACGGGTTCGGGGAAGACGACCCAGCTGCCGAAGATCTGCCTGGAACTCGGCCGGGGCGTGCGGGGCCTGATCGGGCACACCCAGCCGCGCCGGTTGGCCGCGCGGACGGTGGCGGACCGGATCGCCGAAGAGCTGAACGTGGAGCTGGGCGACGCGATCGGCTTCAAGGTCCGGTTCACCGACCACGTCAAGGACACGACGCTGGTCAAGCTGATGACGGACGGCATCCTGCTCGCGGAGTTGCAGAACGACCGGGCGCTGGAGCAGTACGACACGCTGATCATCGACGAGGCGCACGAGCGCAGCCTGAACATCGACTTCATCCTCGGGTACGTCAAGCAGCTCCTGCCGCGCCGCCCCGACCTGAAGGTGATCATCACCTCGGCGACGATCGACCCGGAGCGGTTCGCGGCGCACTTCGACGGCGCGCCGATCGTGGAGGTCTCGGGCCGCACGTTCCCGGTGGAGGTTCGGTACAACCCGATCGAGGATGAGGACACCGACCAGACCTCGGCCATCGCCGACGCGGTGGAGGAGCTCCAGTCGGAGGGGCCGGGGGACATCCTGGTGTTCCTCAGCGGCGAGCGCGAGATCCGGGACACGGCCGACGCGCTGAACAAGCTCAAGCTGCGGGGTACGGAGGTGCTGCCGCTCTACGCGCGGCTGTCCGTGGCCGAGCAGCACCGGGTGTTCGCCCCGCACGCCGGGCGCCGGGTGGTCCTGGCGACGAACGTGGCGGAGACGTCGCTGACGGTGCCGGGGATCAAGTACGTGATCGACCCGGGGACGGCGCGGATCTCGCGGTACAGCCACCGGTTGAAGGTGCAGCGGCTGCCGATCGAGGCGGTGTCGCAGGCGTCGGCCAACCAGCGCAAGGGCCGCTGCGGGCGCACCTCGGACGGCATCTGCATCCGGCTGTACTCGGAGGAGGACTTCGAGTCGCGCCCGGAGTTCACGGACCCGGAGATCCTGCGTACCAATCTGGCGTCCGTGATTCTCCAGATGACCTCGATCGGGCTGGGCGACATCGCGGCGTTCCCGTTCCTGGAGCCGCCGGACAAGCGCAACATCGCCGACGGCGTGCAGCTGCTGGAGGAGTTGGGCGCGCTCGACTCCGACGGGTTGACCCCGATGGGCCGCAAACTCGCCGCGCTGCCGGTGGACCCGCGGCTGGCCCGGATGGTGATCGAGGCCGACAAGCACGGCTGTGTCAGCGAGGTCATGGTGATCGCGGCGGCACTGTCCATCCAGGACCCGCGCGAGCGGCCCGCCGAGCACCAGATGGCGGCCACGGAGAAGCACTCCCGGTTCGTGGACAAGTCCTCGGACTTCGCGTCGTTCCTGGCGCTGTGGAAGCACCTGCAGGACCAGCAGCGGGAGCTGTCGAGCAACCAGTTCCGCCGGATGTGCCGCACCGAGTTCCTGAACTATCTCCGCGTCCGCGAGTGGCAGGACATCTACAGCCAGCTCCGCCAGGTCGCCAAGACCCTGAACCTCCCGTTGAACGACGCGCCGGCCGCTGCCCAGGGCATCCATCTCGCCCTGCTCAGCGGCCTTCTGTCGCACATCGGCCTGTTCGACGCGACCAAGCGCGAGTACCTCGGGGCGCGGGGTGCGAAGTTCTCGATCTTCCCGGGCTCGGCGCTGTTCAAGACCCCGCCGCGCTGGGTGATGTCCGCCGAGCTGGTGGAGACGTCGAAGCTCTGGGGCCGGATCAACGCGAAGATCGAGCCCGAGTGGGTGGAGCCCCTCGCGCCGCACCTGGTGAAGCGCAGCTACTCCGAGCCGCACTGGGAGAAGAAGCAGGCCGCCGTGATGGCGTACGAAAAGGTCACGCTGTACGGCGTGCCGATCGTCGCCCAGCGCAAGGTCAACTACGGCCGGATCGCGCCGACGGTGGCCCGGGACCTGTTCATCCGGCACGCGCTGGTCGAGGGCGACTGGGACACCCACCACGCGTTCTTCCAGGAGAACCGCGATCTCCTCGAGGAGGTCGAGGAGCTGGAGAACCGGGCCCGCCGCCGCGACATCCTGGTGGACGACGAGACCCTGTTCCAGTTCTACGACGAGCGGGTCGCCAAGGAGTGCGTCTCCGGTCGGCACTTCGACTCCTGGTGGAAGAAGACGAAACGCGAGCAGCCCGACCTGCTCAGCTTCTCCAAGGCGATGCTGATCAACGAGGGCAAGGGCGCGCTCGACCCGAAGGACTACCCGGACGTCTGGGACGGCCTGGCGCTCACGTACCAGTTCGAGCCCGGGGCCGACGCCGACGGGGTCACGGTGCACGTGCCGCTGGGCCGGCTGTCCACGCTGACCCCCGGGATCTTCGACTGGCAGATCCCCGGGCTGCGCCAGGACCTGGTCACGGCCCTGATCAAGTCGCTGCCGAAGGCCGTGCGGCGCAACTTCGTGCCGGCGCCCGACTACGCCGCCGCCGCGCTGGACCGGCTCACCCCCGGCTCGGAGCCGCTGCTCGACGGCCTGGAGCGCGAGCTGCGCCGCTACAGCGGGGGCCACCAGATCGGGCGCGCCGACTGGGACCTGTCCCGGGTGCCGGACCACCTGAAGATCACTTATCGGGTACTGGACGACAAGGGCGCCACCCTCGCCGAGGGCAAGGACCTGGTGGCCCTCCAGCAGCAGCTCAAGCCGAAGGTGCAGCAGGAGCTGGCCACGGCGGGCAGCTCGATCGAGCGGCGCGGGCTGAAATCCTGGGACCTCGGCGACCTGCCGCAGGTGATCCAGCGCAACCTGGGCGGCTACCCGGTGAACGCGTACCCGGCGCTGGTCGACGCGGGCGACTCGGTGTCGGTGAAGGTGTTCGAGAACCAGGCGGAGGCGGCGGCGGCCATGGTCGTCGGTACCCGTCGATTGCTGCTCCTGACGATCTCCTCGCCGGTGAAGCCGGTGCTGGCCCGGCTGTCCAACCAGGCGAAGCTGGCCCTGTCGCGCTATCCGGGCGGCAAGGCCACGGCGATGTTCGACGACTGCGCCAACTGCGCCGTGGACGCGCTCGTGGAGCAGGCCGGCGGCCCCGCGTGGACGGCGGAGGGGTTCACGAAGCTCCGCGACCACGTCCGGGCCTCGCTGTCCGACGTCGTGTACAACGTGATCACCCACGTGCAGCTCGTGCTGGGCATCGCGCACACCGTCGAGGGCCGGCTGAAGGCCCCCGCCGACCTGGCCGCGCTCGCCGACATGCGCCGGCAGCTGTCCGGGCTGATCTACCCGGGGTTCGTGGCGGCGGCCGGGGGCCGGCAGGTGCCGCAGCTGCCGCGTTACCTCAAGGGCATCGAGCAGCGCCTGGACAAGCTGCCGACGAACGGCGCCCGGGACAAGCAGTGGACCGCGTCGGTGCAGGAGGTCGAGGCGGAGTACCGCCAGCTGGTCACCGAGGTGCCGCCGAGTGCGGAGCTGACCAGGATCCGGTGGATGATCGAGGAGCTGCGGGTGAGCTATTTCGCGCAGAGCCTGGGGACCGCGTACCCGGTGTCGGAGAAGCGGATCTACAAGGCGATGGACGAGCTCTAGTAATTCGCAAATTCGGGTAATACGGATGCACCTCCCGGGGCAGGCTATGTGTTGGCAAACATCGCCTATACGGAGGTAACGCCCAATGCAACGCATTGCCAGAATTCTGATGGTCGGGGCCGTGGTCGCCTCGACCGTCGCCCTCGGCGCCACACCCGCCATGGCCGGCGACAGCCAGATCGTCCTGCCCGGCCAGTCCATCCAGGCGGCCGTCGACGCCGCGCACCCCGGTGGTGCCATCCAGCTGTTGCCCGGGACGTACGCGGGGGGCGTCAAGGTCACCAAGCACGGCATCACCATCCGGGGCGCGGGCCCGGAGACCGTCATCGCACCGATGGGCGCGAACGGTTGCGCGGGGCAGGCCCCGCCGACCGGCATCTGCGTCCTCGGCACGCCCGGGCACCCGGTACACGGCGTGACGGTGGAGTCCCTGACGGTCCGGGACTTCGAGTTCGGGGTGTTCGGGCTGTTCACCGACCGGCTGACCGTGCGCACCGTGCACGCGGTCGACAACCCCGAGTACGGCATCGCCGAGTTCGAGTCCACCCGCGGCGAGTTCGTCGGCAACTGGGTGACCGGCTCGCACGAGGAGGCCGGCCTGTACGTGGGTGACATCGCCAACGCGTACGGCACCAAGGTCTCCGGCAACCACGTCTCGGGCAGCGCGCTGGGCATCCTGGTCCGGCACGCCCACCACGTGAAGGTGTCGGCCAACAACATCGTCGACAACTGCGCCGGCATCGTGCTGGTGGACGACGGCCAGCCGGGCGGCCTCGGCCACGACGAGGTGAGCGCCAACAACGTGAGCGGCAACAACCGGTTCTGCCCGCCGGCCGGGGACGTGCCGCCGCTCCAGGGCACCGGCATCGCGCTGATCGGCGGCCAGTACAACAAGGTGTCGGCCAACATCGTCAACGACAACAAGGGTGGCCCCGTGCCGTTCCCGGGCGGCATCGTGCTGTTCCCGGGGGTCGGGGGCAACGCGGCCGCGCACAACCTGATCGAGGCGAACGTGGCGCACGGCAACCTGCCGGCGGACATCGTCGACAACAGCGGCGGCGGCTCGAACGTGTTCCAGGCCAACCACTGCGGTACGTCGCAGCCGGGTGGGCTCTGCGTTCCGTAGCGTGACCACGTCGACCCCGTCCCGGCTCGTCCGGGGCGGGGTCGACGCGTGTTCGGATGTAAGAGCACGGTTCGGGTCGGCGTTGGCTCTTTGGGTCTTGTTGGTCACCGCTGTCGGGCGCTGGCCGAAACCTGTTGGTACCTGTTGGTAGTGGATATAACGAAGCAGTGCTGAGCAGGGATCAGGCGGCCTGGCGGGGGGCCACCAACTGGAGTGCGTCGACGAGGGCGTTCTGCACCGGGTACGACCCGGGCAGCGCCCACCCCACCGTGCCCGGCGACACTTCCCACCGAACCCGTCCTGATGGGTACCGACTGGGCGGCGCCGGCACCCAGGAGCCCTGCCCGTGCCGGACTATGTCCAGCTGGCGGTCCAGTTCGGGGCGCAGCGGCTCGCCCTCGGCGACGAACAGCATCCACCGTCCGGAGGGCGAGACGCTGATCGGGCAGCGGGGTCCGTGCTCGTCGAGGATCCGCGCCGCGAGGGCCCCGAGGTACGCGGGTACCTCGATGACGTCGAAGCCGAGCCCGGTCGGCAACAGCACGGTGTACGGCGACCTGTACCACCAAGTGGCGATCAGGTCCGGGTCGGCCGTTGGTCGCAGTTGCGCGCCGAGGTCATCGTGTACGGGGTGGCAGTTGATGGTCGGACAGCTGGTCGTTCCGCAGTCGAATTTGTCCCCTGCCAGGTACGCCCCAGCTAGGACATTCCACCCATGTCGGGCGTATAACACAGCGGAGCGTCGAAGAAGTGTCCGAATCACCGGTCTAGGCACAGGATTCCACGTCATGGCGGCTGTTCCTCCGTCGTCACTTCTTCGCGGGGTGCTCGTTGGCCCGAATAGAACTCGGTACATGAAGAAGTTACTTGTACCTCTGCGTAGCGCAACAGACACAGTGTGCGATCTCTGGACGAGGAGGCAAAGAGATGGCCGTGGATGAGCTGCCCATCGGACGTCGGGTGGCGTACTGGCGCCTCCGCCGCAACTTGTCCCAACAAGTGTTCGCGGACCGGCTGGGCAAGTCGAAGAGCTGGGTCGACAAGGTGGAACGGGGGGTGCGCAGGCTGGACAAGTTCTCCGTCCTGTACGACATCGCCGAGGTCCTCCAGGTCGACGTCCAGCTCCTGATGGGCAAGGACCCGGCCCGCAAGCCGGACAGCGCCAACTGCATCGACCAGGTCGAGGTCGAGGAGATCCGCTCGTCCCTGGAGTGCTACGACAGCATCAGCCCGTTCCTCAGCCCCGTCGGGTTCGGCGAACCGCCACCGGTCGGCGAGCTGGAGAAGTCCGTCAACCACGCCTGGAACACCTTCCAGCACGTGCGGTACGGCATCCTGGCCCGGCTGCTGCCCCGCCTGATCAACGACGCCCAGGCCGCCGACCGCGCGTACCGGGGCCGGGCCGAGGAGAGCCAGGCCGCCTCCCTGCTCGCCCAGGTGTACATGATCTCCTCGTCGGCGCTGCGCAAACTCGGCGAGCACGAACTGTGCTGGCTCGCCGCCGACCGGGCCATCAACGTCGCCCAGCGCGCCGGCGACCCGCTGCTCACCGGCATCGCCTCCATGCGGGTGGCCAACGCGTTGCGCTCACTGGGCCGGCACCAGCCGGCCCTCGAACTCAACGTGTCCGTCGCCAACCACCTCGCGCCGTCCACCGAGGCGGAGGCCACCCCGGACCGGCTCAGCGTCTTCGGCATCCTGCTCCTCCAGGGCGCCATGGCCGCCGCGCACCTCGGGGACAACGCCGCCGTCAAGGAACTGCTCGACCAGGCCGAGGAGACCGCGGCGCTGTTAGGGCACGACGACAACCGGTACTGGACCAGCTTCGGCCCCACCAACGTCAAGCTGCACCGGGCCGCCGCCGCCGTCGAGATGGGCGAGGGCAAGCTCGCCGCCCAGGTGCACGCCAGCATCGACATGACCAAGTTCGAGGGGCTGCTCACCGAGCGCCGCGCCAACCACCTGATCGACCTCGCCCGGGGGCACACCCAGTACGGGGCCCTGGACAGCGCGGCCACCATGCTCCTGGAGGCCAACGAACTGGCCCCCTCCGAGGTGCTGTGCCGCCCGCAGGCCCAGGAGGTCGCCAGCGAGGTCGTCCGACGCAACCGGGGCAACGTCCCCACCCAGCTCGTCGAGCTCGTGGACCACATGGGAGTGGCGGCGTGAAGACCCTCTACGTCATCGCGTGCGGCTCACCCCTCGCCGCCGGGGTGGGCCGGCTCGTCGAGCTGGCCCAGGCCGACGGCTGGGACGTGTGCGTGGTGGCCACCCCCGACGGCACCAAGTTCATCGACACCGACGCGCTGGTACTCCAGACCGGGCACCCGGTACGCAGCACCTACAAGAACCCCGACGACCCCGACGTACTCCCCGAGCCCGACGCGGTGATCGTCGCCCCCGCCACCGTCAACACGATCAACAAGTGGGCCGCCGGGATCTGCGACACCCTGGCGCTCGGCCTGATCGTGGAGGCCATCGGGCTCGGGCTGCCGATCGTCACGATGCCCTTCTCCAACCGGGCGCACGCCGCGCACCCCGCGTTCGGGGAGAGCCTGCGCCGCCTGGAGAGCTGGGGGGTGCGGGTGCTGTGGGACACCCCCGGGCACCGGCCGCACGAGCCTCGGCACGGCGCGCACCTCGTCGACGCGTTCCCCTGGCACATGGCGCTGGAGGGGCTACCCCGGCGAGCCGCGTTATCGGCGGCGTGAGGACCCGGTAGCCTCGCCGCGGTGAACCTCTCGGACCTCCTCGCACTCCTCGACACGTGGTATCCGCCGGCCTGGGCCGAGGACTGGGACAGGGTGGGGCTGGTCGTCGGCGACCCCGAGTACTTCGTGCACCGCGTCCACCTCACCGTCGACTGCGTGCCCGAGACCATCGCGGAGGCCATCGACGCCGGGGCCCAGCTCATCGTCGCCCACCACCCCCTGCTGCTCCGGGGCGTGTCCAGCGTCGCGGCGACCACCTTCAAGGGCCGGATGATCCGCGACCTGATCCGCGCCGGCGTCGCCCTGCACGTCGTGCACACCAACGGCGACGTCGCCAACCCCGGCGTCTCCGACGCGCTCGCCGACCGGCTCGGCATGACCGATCTGCGCCCCCTGGTTCCGGCGACCGGCGCGGCGGCCGGCGGGGGACGCGGGATCGGCCGGATCGGGGAACTGTCCGAGGACATGACGCTCGCCGAGTTCGCCGAACACGCCAACTGTGTGCTCCCCACCACCTCCTGGGGCGTTCGCGCCGGTGGCGACCCTGACCGGATTGTCCGCACGGTTGCGGTCTCCGGCGGCGCGGGGGACAGTTACCTGATGGCGGCCACCTCGGCCGGTGTCGACGCCTTCCTCACCTCCGACCTGCGCCACCACCCCGCCAGCGAACACCTGGCGGCCGGCGGCCCGGCCCTGCTGGACGCGGCCCACTGGGCCACCGAGCGCCCGTGGCTCGACGACCTGGCCCGCCGGATGCGAGATGAGGCCGGAGTAGATACCGTCGTGTCTGACGCCGTGACCGACCCGTGGAACGTTTGAGGAGCCCAGCCAGTGAAGGTCGACCCGTTCGTACAGCTCCGTGTGCTTGATCTGCAGGCGGTCGACACTGCCCTCAACCAGCTCGCGCACCGGCGGAAGAACCTGCCCGAGCACGCCGAGCTGGTCAAGATCGACAACGACCTCCGCCAGATCGTCGACGAGCGGGCCAACGCCCAGGCCGAGGTCGACGACCTGGACCGCGACATCAAGCGGTACGAGGGCGATATCGACCAGGTCCGCCAGCGCGCCCAGCGCAACCAGGCCCGGCTCGACTCCGGCCAGGGCACCGGCAAGGAACTCGAGGCCCTCCAGCACGAACTCGTCTCCCTCGGCCGCCGGCAGGGCGAGCTGGAGGACTCCGAGCTGGAGTTGATGGAGAAGCGCGAGTCGGCCGCCGCCGTCGTCGCGGGCATCGCCGGCCGGGTCGAGGCGCTCACCGCCGCGAAGAACGCCGCCGAGGCCAGCCGCGACAAGGCCCTCGCCGAGATCGCCGCCGAGGAGGACCGCCGCCGCGAGTCCCGCGGCCCGATCGTGCTGAACCTGCCGGCCGACTTCCTCGCCCTGTACGAGAAGATCCGCGACTCCAGCGGCGGTATCGGCGCGGCCATGCTCCGCCAGCGCCGCTGCGAGGGCTGCCGCCTGGAACTGTCCGGCGGCGCGCTCGCCGAGGTCCGCGCCACCAAGCCCGACGAGGTCGTCCGGTGCGAGGAGTGCCGGCGGATCCTGGTCCGGACGGGCGAGTCCGGCCTGTGACCGCCCGGGTCGTGGTCGAGGCGGACGGCGGCTCGCGGGGCAACCCGGGACCCGCCGGGTACGGCGCGGTCGTCCTCGACCCGGCGACCGGTGCGGTGCTCGCGGAACGGGCCGACGTGCTCGGCATCGCGACCAACAACGTGGCCGAGTACTCCGGGCTGATCGCCGGGCTGCGGGCCGCCGGCGAGCTCGGGGCCCGGCAGGTCGACGTGCGGATGGACTCCAAGCTCGTCGTGGAGCAGATGTCCGGGCGGTGGCAGATCAAGCACGAGGGGCTCAAGCCGCTCGCGCGGGAGGCCGCCGCGTTGGCCCGGGGGTTCGAGCGGGTCACGTACCAGTGGATTCCGCGGGCGGAGAACGCGCGGGCGGACGCGTTGGCGAACAGCGCGATGGACGGGAAGCCGGTGTCGCGCAACGGGGCCACCGAGTCCGACGCGCCGGCCGCCGAGGCGCCGGCCCCCGGAGGCTGGGTGCCCCGCGCGGAGGCCCCGACCCGGCTCATCCTGGTCCGGCACGGCGAGACGCCCCGCACGGCGGAGAAGCGGTACTCGGGCCGGGGCGACGTACCCCTCACCGACCGGGGCCAGGCCCAGGCGAAAGCCGCAGCCGGCAGAGTGGGCCTGATCGCCGACGACGTCGCCGCCATCGTCTGCTCGCCCCTGACCCGCACCCGGCAGACGGCGGAGGCCATCGCGGCCCGCTACGCCCGCAAGCCGGTCCTCGAACCCGACCTCATCGAGTGCGACTTCGGCACCTGGGAGGGCCTCACCTTCGGGGAGGTGTCCGCCCAGTGGCCGGCCGAGCTGACCGCGTGGCTGGGCGACACGTCGCTGGCCCCGCCCGGCGGTGAGTCGTTCGACCAGGTCGCCGAGCGGGTACGCGGCGCGGTGGCCAGGCTCCGGGACAGGTACTCCGGAAAGACGATCGTCGTGGTCAGCCACGTCAGCCCGATCAAGGTGGCGCTGCGCGAGGCGCTCGACGGCGGCCCCGGGTTCCTGCACCAGCTGCACCTGGACCCGGCCGGGGTGTCCCTGGTCGACTCGTGGCGCGACGGCGGCGTCTCGGTCCGCCTGGTCAACGACACGTCCCACCTGACCCACCTCTGACCGACCCCGACGCGAGGGGCTGCCCACACGGGCGGCCCCTTTTCGTCGGTCACCGACGGTTATTCCTACCCCGCGTCGGAATACACGCGGTGACGGGTCGACCGTTCGGCGCGCGGAGGCAGCCGTTCGGCGCGTCGGGGGCTCCCCCGAACGGCTGATAGGGGTTACTGTGCGCGGGCACATGATCCAGGTCACACAAGGAGCCAGGATGCCCGCCCCCGACACCGCGCCCCGGCGCAGCGATCGAAGTCCGTGGAACTGGCTGCTGCTGGTCCCGATCGTTCTCCCACTGCTTACCTTCGTCTTCAACGCGGACTCGCCGCGCCTCTTCGGCTTTCCCCGGTTCTACTGGCTCCAGCTCGCCTTCATCATTGTCGGCGTCTCCGGCACGACCCTGGTGTACCGGATGGGTAAGAGATCATGACCATCAAGTGGACACAACTGATCATCTTCGCCGTCCTGTTCCTCCTGGTCAGTGGCATGGGCTTCGTGGCCGCCCGGTGGCGCCGCCCGCAGACCATGGAACACCTCGACGAGTGGGGCCTGGGCGGGCGCAACTTCGGCTCCTGGGTCAGCTGGTTCCTGATCGGCGGTGACCTGTACACGGCGTACACCTTCGTGGCGGTGCCCGCCCTGGTCTTCGGCGCGGGCGCGATGGGCTTCTTCGCGGTCCCGTACACCGTCGTGGTCTATCCGCTCGTGTTCCTGGTCCTGATCCGGCTCTGGTCCGTCTCGCACCGGCACGGCTACGTCACCCCGGCCGACTTCGTGCGCGGCCGGTTCGGCTCCCCGGTGCTGGCCCTGGTCATCGCGGTCACCGGCATCGTCGCCACCATGCCCTACATCGCCCTCCAGCTCGTCGGCATCGAGGCCGTACTCAAGTCGATGGGCGTGACCGGGCACTGGCCGATCATCGTCGCGTTCGGCATCCTGGCGGCCTACACCTACAAGTCGGGCCTGCGCGCTCCGGCGCTGATCGCCTTCGTCAAGGACACCCTGATCTACGTCGTGATCATCGTGGCCGTGCTGTACATCCCGTACAAGCTCGGCGGCTGGGGGAGCATCTTCGACGCGGCGGACGCCAAGTTCACCAAGTCGCCGAACCCCGCCGACGGCACCCTGCTGAACGCGAACAACCAGCTCCAGTACGTCACCCTGGCGTTCGGCTCGGCTCTGGCTCTGTTCCTGTATCCGCACTCGGTCACAGGGGTGCTCGCGAGCAAGAACCGCGACGTCATCAAGCGGAACATGTCGGCCCTGCCCGCCTACAGCCTGCTGCTCGGCCTGATCGCCCTGCTCGGCTTCATGGCCATCGCCGCCAAGGTCACCCCGATCGGCACCGACACGAACACGATCGTCCCGCAGCTGTTCGACAAGCTGTTCCCCGACTGGTTCGTCGGCATCGCGTTCGCCGCGATCGGCATCGGCGCCCTGGTCCCGGCCGCCATCATGTCCATCGCGGCCGCGAACCTGTTCACCCGCAACATCTACAAGGAGTTCCTGCACAGGACGGCCACGCCCAAGCAGGAGGCGAACGTCAGCAAGATAACCTCGCTGGTCGTCAAGATCGGCGCGGTCCTGTGCATCCTGCTCCTCGACCCCCAGTTCTCCATCGACCTCCAGCTCATCGGCGGCGTGATCATCCTCCAGACGCTGCCGGCCGTGGCCATCGGCCTCTATACCCGCTGGTTGCACCGGTGGGCGCTGCTCGCGGGCTGGGCGGTCGGGCTCGGGTTCGGGCTGTGGATGCTCTACCAGATCCCGAACGCGGCGGGTACGAAGAAGCACTTCGGCGGGTCTGCGTTCCCGTTGGCGAAGTTCGGCTTCGACACCAAGATGACGGTGTACGTGGGGCTGGTGGCTGTCGCGGCCAACCTGTTGGTCGTGGTGCTGGCGACGTTGCTGTTCCGGGCGCTGGGGACGCCGAGCGGCATCGACCACACGCATCCGACGGACTACACGTCGGACGAGGGGGATGTGCGGCCGGTCGTGGAGGACTCCAAGCCGGACGCGCTGACCGCGTTGATCAACGGGGAGGGTGGGAACCGGAGGTCATAGGTTTTGGCCGGTCATGGCTGGGCCGCTCGGGGTGAGCTGTGAGGGTCATGACCGGTCGGCGTCTAACCCGACCGCGGGGCGGCCCGGCCCTGCGGTCGGGTTTCCCATGTCTCCGGTGGGCTTCGGCACCTGGTGAGCGCCGGGCGTGGACGCAGTCGGCGTCGGGTCGGCGGCCAGGTCCGGTCGCATGTCCTGTGCGTCCGCCCAGGGTGGTTGTCAGCGGAAGAGGAGCCAGGCGGCGATCGTGATGCCGAAGAGGACGACGCAGGCGCGGAGGACCTTGGCCGGGACCCTGCGGGCCAGGCGGGCGCCGAGGTAGCCGCCGATGATCGTGGCCGGGAGCAGGAGGGCGACCGCGCCCCAGTTGGGTGAGGCGAAGACGCCGAAGATGGCCGCCGTCGCCAGGCCGGTCGTGGCCGAGATGACGTTCTTCAGCGCGTTGATGCTGGTCAGCTTGTCGGCGAGGGTCAGCGACAGGCCGGCGAGGAGCATGACGCCGACGGCCGCGCCGAAGTACCCCGCATAGGTGGAAAGCCCGAAGACCGTGAGGTGCAGGACCGCCGGGTGCGTCTCCCGGGCTTCCTTTTTGGGTACGAGCAGAGCCAGGCTCGCCGCCAGCACCAGGAACGGCACGACCGCCTCGAACGCCGCCGCCGGGGTGTTGAGCAACACCGCGCAGCCGACAGCCGCCCCGGCCAGGGCGGTGGGGATGAGCCGGGCTGCCTTCTTCCGGTCCAGGTCCTTCCAGCTGCCGGCGACGCTCGCTAGGTAGCCGCCGGTGGCCGCGATCGAGTTCGACACGTTCGCGGTGACGGGGGACAGCCCGGCCGCGATCAGCGCGGGGAACGTGATCAGCGAACCGCCGCCCGCGATCGCGTTGACCGCCCCGGCGGCCAGCCCGGCCGTGAGGAGGAGGGGGACGTTCATCCCGTCAGCACCGCGTGCAGGGCGCGCATCGAGCGGATCGCCGAGCGGACCTCCTGGAGGTAGTTCGCCGGGGTGAACGGGAGCGCGGTGGGCGCGAGCCCCACGGTGTCGATCTCGCAGCCGTACTCCAGGCCGAGGACGCGGAGAGCGTCGCAGTGCTGGAAGGGGACGTACGCGGTGGAGGTCACCAGGAGAAGTCTGCCGGTGGGGGAGTAGTTCTCGGCCCAGTAGCGGTAGGTGTCGGCGGTGTTGGCGCGGCGGCCGGGGGTGCTGGAGGGGGCGGCGAGGATGGTGTGGGTCGCCGGGGCTGGCTGCGTCGCGGGAGACGACGTTGGTGCGGGGAGGGCCTGGCTGGGTGGGGCTGCGGTGTAGCGGTGGGCGTGGGCGGTGGTCTCCGTGGCAGTGGTGAGGTGGAAGGCCAGGCGCATGCCGGCGTCCATGGCCTCGAACTCTGTCTGCGGGGTGCCCAGGCCCAGGCGGAGGCCGAGGGACTTCTCGATGTCGGTCAGGGGGCGGAAGCTGCCGAGGGCGGTGACATGGTCGGCGGAGACCCGGGCGCTGAGCCGGGCCGCGTACTCCGGGCGTTGGATGCAGGCCCGGATGAGGCCACCGAGTACCAGAATGTGGGTGTAAGTCTGGTTTTTGGGAGACTCTTCGTCTACCAGGCCCAGGGCTCGGCACGAGGCTGTGACCAGGGCGGACAGCGCCGGGTCGAACTCCTTGGCCCGGGCGAGGTGGCGCTCCTGGCCGGCGCGGAAGTCCCACACGCCCTGGGAGAACACGTCGAGATCGGAGAGGATCTTCGCCAGCGAACCGGTCGGCCAGGCGCCGCCGAACGCCCTGACCAGCTCCCTGAGCGGCCGCGACGTGACCCACACCTCGATCTGCCCGACGTCGGCGCTGCTCGGCAAGGGGATCTTCATATCCACTAGGCTAGGGGTACGGCGGACGAGTCGGCCGGGCGGTCGCGTGTCCCTTTCGAGGGACCCGAGGAACGTCCGGGCTCCACAGGGCAGGGTGGTTGTTAACGGCAACCCGGGGTGACCCGCGGGACAGTGCCACAGAGAACAGACCGCCACGGCTTCGGCCGAGGTAAGGGTGAAACGGTGGGGTAAGAGCCCACCAGCGCCCCGGGTGACCGGGGCGGCTAGGTAAACCCCACCCGGAGCAAGGTCAAAAGGATCTTCGGATCTGCGCGAGCGTTTGAGGGCGGCCCGCCCGAGTTCGCGGGTAGACCGCTAGAGCCCATCGGTGACGGTGGGCGTAGATGGATGGCCGCCAGGGGGCTTCGGCTCGCTACAGAACCCGGCGTACAGGCCGACTCGTCCGCCGCCTCCCAGTTCAGGGCCTTGGATCAAGGCTGTGAGCTGGCTGTATTCACGGTATTCGTGGTCGACAGTGGGCGTTGCTGGGCGACGTTTGACTCCC
Source organism: Longispora urticae (assembly GCF_053902585.1). NCBI lineage: Bacteria > Bacillati > Actinomycetota > Actinomycetes > Micromonosporales > Micromonosporaceae > Longispora > Longispora urticae. The sequence continues at coordinate 65,592 of NZ_JAQZSH010000048.1, read as the reverse complement.
CAGGGACTCCCCAAGCGGCACTCCCATTCCCCACAGACTCCCCAAAGATCGACTCAAGCGGGTCAGTCAGGGCTGGCCTCGCACGCCAGCATAGGAATCCTTCGTGGGTTCGAACCTCACGCCTTCTGTGCGCGTTCGGGGTGAGAGATACTTGCCGCATGCTGTCGAAGTTGCTCTATGAACCCGTTCCCGATCATCCGTCAGTGAAGGTAGTTGGCCGACTCCGTGCGTTCGTTGCCTGGCTCGCTGCGCCGCGTGGCGACGACTTTGATGGCCGGATGTGCAGGGCTGCTGCACAGGCGTTGGTCAGAGAAGCCTTTAGGAAGACTCTTGCGGCGCAAGACGACGCGCACCTGCGTCCAGACGCCTTCACTCGGGCGTGGAAGGACGAAGTGAAACAGCTCCTGGGTCAGCCGGCCGCCGAGATCGATGGCTGGGGTGAGGTTGATGTTTCGCGCTTAGACATTGAGTTTGTCTGGGAGCTGTTTGATGCAGCAAGTTCGGCGCGGCACCGCACGATCTCCCAAGCGAAACCTGGGCCAAGTAAGCCGTATAAGGTCGATGTTGAGGCTGAGACGTTTCACTTCATCATCGACGGAGATGAGGAGCGCGACCTTGGCGAGGTGAAGTATGGGGTTTGTCAGCTTTGTGGCACAGGCTTGCTTTACAAGATCTCATTCTCACCTGAGTGGCAGTACTCAGGTCTTGGAACACTTGCATTGGACGAACTTCAGGCTCGTCATCCCCACTTGACCTGGTATACAACTGGTCAGTACGCATGGTCCAAGGGTTTCTATGACCGCTACCGCCGGCGGAACTCAAGTCCGTGGGTGCCCGGGAAGGTCTGCCCGCATTTTGGTAAGTAGGTGACCCCTGGTCATCGCGGCGATCCTCCGCCTTTAAGCGGTTGGTCGTAGGTTCGACCCCTACCAGGCGCACCCCTTCCCCGCCGGAATTTCCACAGGTCAGGGCATGAATCTGACGCCTCGGTAGTGACCTTTGGTGACCCCGTCGCACCCTTGATCGCCTTCCGCTGTTGCACGTGGAACGCACGATGCACGGAGCCAAGTCCCCCGAAGAAGCACGAGGCCGGCATGATCGAGAAGTGCGAGGCCGAGTACGTCGGCGGCCCGTATGACGGAAATACGGGAACCGTTACCACCTTCAGCGACGGAGATCCGCCCCCGAAGGTCGGGCGGTTCTGGTCATCATCTGCCGAAGCCGACGATGACCGGGCCGCCGAGCGGCACTGGTACGTCCTCGACTCCTTCGTACGCGCGCGCGGCTGGGCGCGCTACCGATACGCGGGACCGTCCTGATCGATCTCGGGCTCACCCGAACCCAACTCTGGCACCACGAAACGCTATGCCCTCTGCGCCTCCAAAGTTGCCGCCGCGCGGTCAAACTTGCCAACCAGTTCATCCCGCAACTGATTCGCATTGACGTACAACCCAACATCGACCGTGTCGCCCGTGGAACGAACACTGCCGTCTGCGCCGAAAATTGCGGTGTTGGTACGCAAGACTGGACCGTCGTCGCTAATCAGCGTGCCTTGGGTGAAATTTTGCCCTTGTGTTTCCGGGTGCTCGATCAAATGGTTCCGGACAATCAAGACCCCAAGCGACTTGTCCTTGAATTTTTCAAGCATGGGAAACTTAAACTCTGGCTTGTTTCCAGTCAGGACCACAACAAGTCTCCACGCAAAGAGGTAGAACGACTCTGTGAGTAGCTGCACGGACTCAGTCGCGTCAGCAAAAGCCGCGTCTGCTTCGGGATCCGTATCCTTCAAGATCTCCTCGGTATATTCTTCGATTGTAATTGCGCCCCGCGTTAGGCGCGTGTGGCGCTCAAGATGTTTCTGCATCATCGCCTCTTGGACAACTGGGGGGCCTTGGATGACTGCCATATCCCGCTGTATGCCTTGGATGATGCGATTGAGCTGGCGCAGCCTTGTCCCGACCTCAGCGCCCAGATTGTGGCGAGGGTCATGCTCGGCGAGCATCGGGGACCATAGGGCTGAATAGTGTTCCCAAGAGGACAATGCCGAATTAAACATTGACCGAGTATGCCACCGTGCCGGATATCGCCAGTGGGTGACCTCGATCCATTACCATGCGCCGGCCGGCGTTCCGAACTTCAGCGGCGAACATGCCAGGCCCAGCAACCACAACGGTCGACCCCCTACTCCGTGAGCTGCTCTCGATGGTCGGGACGCTAGTCGGAGCGGGCACGCGAGGGACCACCCCAGTCGGTTTTGAGAAGACAGCGACACCCAGCAACCAGCAAGCCCCCGGATCTGCCGTTACAACTCACAGCGGATCTGGGGGCTTCGTCGTGCGCCGTCTGGGCGGTCGGCTACGCGGTGCCGAAGGTGCAAGCGGGGCCGTGCCGCCTGGGGCGGCGCGGCGACCGAAGGTCGCCCTTGATCTCGTAGGGAAAGTTTCATCAGATCGAGATCAATTGATCTTCTTGGTGGTGGAAGAGCTGGTGGAGCTGGCCACGCTTGTGTGCTGTGCGCGGTTCATGCGAGGGCCCATCAGCTAGTTACCCCTTCAGCTCTGGGTTCCGGGAGTCTGGGCGTCGACCAGGCCGGCAGCCAGGAAGGGCTCCACGAAGGCTGCGTCTCCGTCGAGAAGCAGACGCCGCACGCCACCGGCGTAAAGAGCTGTCAGCAACTCTGCAGGCTTGAGTGAAGTGTCGATGCCGTCGAGACTGAACACGCCCTCCCCGTGCCCACCGGGAATCCCCTCGGTCAGTTTGCCGTCGATGGTCAGGATCGCGTCCCACTTCGCTGACTCAGCCCGGCTCATGCCAACGCGACTCCACGTGACATGCGGGCGGTTGTGCTGAAGGGCGTGCAGCCATGGGCCCAGCACCTCCAACGTCTCCGCTTCCAGCAATCCCATCGTGATGGCCAGGCCCGCTGCCCTCAAGCGTGCCGCCCCGCCTTCCCCCCGCGACGTGGGGTCAATGACGGAGATGTGTACCCGTTCGATACCCGCGTCGATGAGTGCCTGGTGGCACGGAGGAGTGCGCCCGAAATGGTTGCAGGGCTCCAGCGTCACGTACGCGGTGCCACCTCGGGCGGATTCCCCAGCTGCTCGGAGGGCATGGACCTCGGCATGCGGCTCGCCCTTCCTGACATGGAAGCCTTCACCGACAACTGCCCCGTCGGCATTGAGGATTACGCAACCCACTGGCGGATTCGGACTGGTCGTACCCAGTCCACGGGCTGACAGTTCGATCGCCCGCCGCATCGCCTCAGCCCCCTGCACCGGTCGTTCCATCCACGAGTACCGCAAGGAAAGCCCGAACTTCGGGCACGGCGCCCCGCATCTCGACGAGCGAGTGGCCGACCCGGCGAACGGCAGCCATTGACCGGTACGACCCCGTGGTGCGGGCGACTTGGAGCGCCGCCATTGCAGTGTCGGCACTGCGTTCCCATTGGCGCGAGGCGGCCTGACCTTCGGCGAGCCGGGCCAGGGCAAAACCGCGGTCACGCTGGTACGACTCCGGCAGGCCCGGCAACGCGGCTTCGATCGAGACGGCCGACCGCTCGGGATTGCCAAGGCTCAACCATGTGATGCCGCGCTGCACCTCCAGGTAGCTCGGAGTGCAGAACGAGCCATGCCCGCCCCCCGCATCTCCGTTGTGGTCCGGTGTCGCGGCCCAGCGGTGGGCTTCATCCAATGCGGCGTGGCAGGCCCGTTCGTTCCCGGCCAGGGCGTGCCCGGCAGCGGATTGTTGCAGTGCTGCTGCCCGCATCGCGTCAGGCAGGTCGCCTTGCCGCAGTACTGCCTGGATAAGCCCGAGCACCGATGCCGCGTCGCCGGTCGTCGTCGCCTGCTGGGCGCGGCGGAACATGGCCCACGCCAGCATCGGCCTGTCGTCAGCTTCGAGCGCCCATTCCATGGACTGGTGCACATAGCTGCGAGCTGCGGGAAGGTCTCCTAGATCCTCACACAGCCATGCCGCTGACTCGGCGTACCGCGCGGCGATGGCCAGTACCTCCTGGCGTCGCGCCCCGTTGGCCTGTTGGAGTAGGCGGGCCACCAGGTTGAGCTGCTGTCGCACGCCGTGCAGCGCCGAGTGCGGCCCGTCGGTGTTGTCCACCCGGACCAGCGCATGCCATCGGTGGTCGAGTTGTTGGAGGAGTTCGTCCCAGTCGGGAATGTCGGCGTGCGGCTTCTGGGCACGCGACGCGGCCACCGAGGCCAACTCGGCCAGCAGAATCAGCGTTCCACCAGCGTCGAGCGCGATGTCGCAGGCGCGGGCGAAGTCAGCTGTCGGTTGCCGAGCGCCAGTTTCCACCTTGCTGAGGTAGCTCTTCGTGTAGTGCACCCCGCTGGCGAGAAGCTGGCTCTGGGACAGGCCAGCGGAGTCGCGCATGCGGCGGAGGGCCGTACCAAACTCTTCCAATGCCATGTCGGCTCCACAGGGGTTGACTCCCTCGGCTGTCAACCGAGTCCATCTAGTCCTCCGCACAGGGTATCCCGGAAGCTACTAAAGGTGATCGGCCAACCGTTACGCCGTGGCCGTCATCAAAGCCCGAAGTGCTGCGTCTGAGCGTCGAATCCACCGCGATGCAAAGGAGGTGATGACATGAGTGACTTCTTGAGGCTGTTCGCTGACGTGCTCGACACGCAGCCGAACGGCGAGCCGGTCGAGTCCGGTGACAGTGAGGCCCCCGAGACCGACTGACCACGCGACACAAGGCAAGAAGGCCGGGAGCTTGTCCAGGGCTCAGCCCGGCCTCCTCTATCCCCGAAGGGCTGACACCCATGTTCAAGGCTTCCCCGGCGCAGAGCAAGGAACTCGGCAACCGGATCATCGGCTTCCTCGACAGCTACGGGCCGACCGACGTCGACGCGGTGCTGTTCGTCGACGAGGACGGCAGATCCGGTTACGCCCCGGGACCCGACGCCCCGCCCGGTTGCCGCACGCTCATGAACCGGGCGGGCGTCGACCGGCTCATGGTCCTGCACGGCTACCTGCCGGTCGACCTCGAACAGCCCGACATGCTGGCCGCGTTCACGGAGCTGATCTGCGAGAACGCGTGGCTGTCGTGATCACCCTCGACGGTCCGACCAGGGAGTTCCACGTCCTGCCGGCGTGGCGAGTGGTACCCGTGACGTGTCGTTGTTGCGTCGATGGCCGACCTGTCCTCAGCGACACGGAGGCCGCGCTGGTCATCGATCTCGCCGGCGGACGGTCGGGGGACTGGTGGGCCGAGCGCTGCCCGGTCAGGGCCGGCCGGCACATGGTCAGGCGCACCCACCACGGGCGGGGCACCGCCGGGGCCTGGCTCACCTGGAGGGTCGCGGTCCTTGCCAGCCTGGTGGCGACCGTGGTCCTGGTGCTTCCCCTTCTTGGCCGGATGTAGAACGCCGCGTTCGGTGGTGCCTGCTCCCACGCCCGCGCACCACCTCTGAGCAGGGGAAATACCAGTCACATACCGCTGCCAAACCACTCCCGAAGAGGATCACCGCATCGGTGCGCAGGGTGCGCACCTCCAGGGAGGTACTCGATGGCGAGTAAGGCGAAGCGGGCGCTGCGGACGGCGATGGTCTGCGGCGTGGCGGCGGTAGGGCTGGTCACGCTGCCGGCGACGGCGGCGCAGGCGTACCCGTCGGAGTCGGTGAGCGGGTGCGTTCAGGGGTACGTCACCTACGACACGTTCTACATCCGGTGCTACACCGACCACATCGGACAGGTTCGGGCCGCGGTGCGGTGCTTCTACGACACGAAGCCGGGCTACACGGTCCGTTACGGCGTGACCCTCACGGTCGGCAAGTCGACCGCCTACTGCCCGGCGGGCACGTCGACCAGCTGGAATGAGGCGGACAGCTACTTCGACGTCATCTACTAGCCCCGGGCACCGGCTCGACCACCACACCCGGCACCGGGCAGCGCGCCGTGCTCGACGCGCTGCCCGGCCCACTTCCCTGTGGACTCCGGGCCGGCGTCTGTGGGAGGCTCCGCTCGCACCTCCCCACGGACGCGCCCCTCACCGGCCCCGTCCGTCAGCGGCTGGTGTGTGACGACGTCCGCATCTACTGTGGACCGGCTACTGGCTCGGACGGGGAACGGGGCCCGACCGCGCGGGTGGCCGGATCCGGCGCCCGGCGTCGTTGAACCAACCCCTCCCCGCTCGCTCTAGGAGCAAAGCTGTGCCTCCCTCTCGCTTTTCGGTGGGTCGGTCCTTGCTGACCCGAAGTACGGTGCTCGCGATCGCCGTCGCTGGCGCCGTGACCGGTGTCGCCGGGCCTGCGTCCGCGGACCCCGCGCCGCCGCGCACCACGACGGTGACGCCGGCCGCCTGGGCGTACGTCGACGCCGTCACGCCGGTCACCAGTCATTACAACCCGACCGGGAACGCGCCGGTCGGCGCCCGGATGGACTCGTCCGGCTATCACCTGACCCGGTCGTACTTCACCTATGATCTTGTCGCTTTGCGCGGGCTGCGGACCATCTCGGCGACCCTCGTCGCGGAGGAGACCAAGGTCCCCGACTGCCAGCAGGCGCGTCGTACCGAGCTGTGGGTCACCGACCCGATCTCCACCAGGACCACCTGGGCGAAGCGGCCGGCCGAGCGGGAGCGCCTCGGCGCGCCGACCGCCGCCGAGGGCTGCCCGGCCGGCCGGGTCACCTGGGACATCTCCGACCGGTTGCGCGCGGCCGTCGCGTCCGGTGCCGGCAAGATCACCCTGGAGTTGCGGACCGCCACGTCGCACGAGGGCGATCCCCGGACGGGCCGGTTCGTCGCGCCGACGGTCGGCATCGAGGTGGCGTACAACACGCCGCCGGGTACGCCGACGGCGGGGAAGGCCAACAACAACGGCCACTGCGCGAGCGCGGCGCCGGGCGACTACTACTCGATCTCCTCCTATGGCCTGGACTTCGAGGCCAAGGTGACCGACACCGACATCGGCGGCTGGGGCACCATCACCGGCCGGTTCGCGGTGTGGCCGGTGGACGCCCCGGCGCAACGCGTCGTGCGGGAGAACCCGTGGGGCGACGCCAGCGGTACCAGTCCGGTGCGGGTGACCTTCGCGCGGGAGGCGTTCACCGACGGGCGCACCTATGCCTGGGCGGTGCAGTCCTTCGACGGTACCGACGAGTCGGCGTGGACCTCGCCCTGCTACTTCACGGTGGACAACACCGCGCCGAAGCCGCCGCTGAAGAGCGCGACGGTGTACACGATGGACCAGTGGCCGGGCACCGGTGGCCCCGGGATCCCGGGCACCTTCACGTTCACCCCGGACGGCGACACCGACATCGTCCGGTACGAGTACCGGACCTACTTCCCCGAGCAGGCCGAGACGTCGGGCACGCTGCTGCCCACCGGGCCGGGCGGGTCGGCCTCGGTCACGCTCACCCCGACCGCCGGCTCCGGGCACACCCTGATGGTGACGGCCGTGGACCGGGCGGGCAACCAGTCCTGGGACGGGCACTTCCCGGGGTACCGCTTCTATGTCACCGAGACCCGGCCGGGCGTGTGGTCCCAGGACTTCCGCGACCCGGTCAAGGGCGGGGTCGGCATCTCCAGCGAGTTCGAGTTCTGGTCCGACGTGGCCGGGGTCGTCGACTACGAGTACCGGCTCAACGACGGCCCGGCCCAGACCGTCGCAGCCGCGCCGACCGGCACGACCAAGGCCAACGTCACCCCGGTGCGCGGGGGCGAGAACGTGCTGAACGTGCGCAGCCGCAACGCCGCCGGGGTGTTCTCGCCGCCGCGTGCGTTCGCCTTCACCGTGCCGACCGCGCCCAAGGTGACCTCGACGGTCTATCCGGAGTCCGACAACGCCGGCGGGCCGGGCATCACGGGCGTGTTCACGTTCCAGCCGAAGATGCCGAACGTGACGGCCTACGTGTACACGCTGAACAACGGTGCCGAGCAGACGGTGGCGGCGGCACCGGACGGGACCGGTTCGGCGAGCGTCACGCCGATGGTCGGCGGCTGGTACACGCTGAGCGTGCGCAGCCGTACCGCCGACGGGACGCTGTCGGACGCCAAGAGCTACACGTTCACGGTCCGCGACCTCAGCCCGTTGGTCACGTCGCCGGACTACCCGGAGCACGTGTGGACCGGCTACCCGGGCAAGCAGGGGACGTTCACCTTCACGCCCACCATGCCGGGCGTGACGGAGTACCGCTACGGTTCCGACCCCGCGCACCCGCAGACCGTGGCCGCGGGCCCGGACGGCACCGCCACCGTGACCTGGGCCCCCACCCAGGCCGGCTACCAGTCCTTCCACGTGATGAGCTACTCGGCCACGGGCGCGCACTCCGGCTGGACGTCGTACATGGTCGCGGTGAACACCGGGGTGCCGACGGTCTCCTCGACCGACTATCCGACCGAGGGCGAGAGCGGCTGGCCCGGCAAGGCCGGCACGTTCACCATCACGGCGGGCCGCCCCGACGTGACGTCGCACCAGTACCGGGTGGACTACGGGCCCTGGCAGACCGTCCAGGCCGGTCCGAACGGCGTGACCACCCTGTCGCTGACCCCGACGACGCCGGGCGAGCACCAGGTGGAGGTCTACAGCCAGGTGGGCGAGGTGGTCACCCCGTCCGTGACGTACTCCTTCCTGGTGGGCGGGCTCCCGGTCGTGACCTCCGCCGAGTACCCGGAGTCGCAGTGGTCGGGCGGGGCCGGCGTATCCGGCACGTTCACCCTCACGTCGCTCCTGCCGAACGTCACGGCGTACGTGTACAGCTTCGACGGCGGCGAGGAGGTGACGGTGCAGGCCGGACCGGACGGTAACGCCAGCTTCAGTTGGACCCCGGCCGGATCCAACTTCCACGAGCTGGTCGTCCGCAGCCGCACCGCGGACGGCACGTTGTCCGAACCCGTGAGCTACTACTTCGGCGTGAACTAGTCCCCATCCGACGGCCCCCGACCAGTCCCTGGTCGGGGGCCGTCGCCATGTCACGGATCCGGGGGACCGTCGCCCAGGGACTGCCCAGCCGCGGCGAGCACCACCGGATCCGCGCAGCCGAGCGCGTAGCCCGCGATCCGGCGACGGATCTCCCGCCCCAGCAGCCACGTGCCGATCCGCTCGGCGACCGGGCGGAGGAACGCCGGTCGGCACCGGAAGTTGTAGCGCCACGTGGCCAGCGTGTGCCCCGGCTCCCCGGCCGCCGCGAACCGCCACCCACCAGCGAAGACCTCGAAGAACCACGGCCCGCGGACCATCTTCATGCCCACGTGGCTCGGCGGTTGGTAGGACACGTACTCGCTGACCATCGACGCGCCGAGCCGCGACCGGGTGAACGTCCGTACCCCTCTGTCGGGTCTGGTCGCCCCGTCGAGGAAGTGCTGCTCGCTGATGAACCGGTCCCAGCGGTAGCGCACCGGTGCCGTGGTCTGGGACACGGCGAAGGCCAGCTCCGGCGGTACCGGAACGACGACCGTGGCTTCCACGACTGGCACCTGCCCAGTATCCGGCATCCGGATCGGGGAAGTGCCGCGTCGGCCGGTCGGGCACCGGAGCCCGGCAATGCCGTGTCGCCCCCACGACACCCCACCCTGACCTCACCGAGAGCCCACCGGAACCCCCGTCCGGAAGCTGGTCCCAACAACTTCTCACGGAGGAATCCATGAAGCTCACCCAGCGCCTCGTCGTCATGGTCGCCCTGCTGGCCTCGATGGCCGGCGTCGCCCTCGCCCCCAGCCCGGCCGTCGCCGGCGGCACCAGCGGAGTCAACCCGCTGCTCGTCTTCTGCTGGACCTACTGGGACAAGGACGGCACCCCGCACAAGTACTGCTGGGTCGCCTTCCCGGTGATCACGGCCCCGCAGTACCCGAACCAGGAGCACACCGTCCAGCTCGACACCGACCTCCCGGTAGACGGCGACGCCCTGGTCCGCAACACGGCCGACGGGATCGGCTTCACCGGCGAGGCCGCGATGACGACCGACCCGGCGAGGAAGGCCCGCTACCAGGCCGCCGCCACGGCCGCCTTCGACCGGGCGGTCGCCACGCTCGGGACGGCCACCCCGCAGGTGGTGGCGGACAGTACCCGTCAGCCGTGGTTGACCGCTTCCGGCGAGGACGTCGTCGACGGGCTGCTGCTCCTGAAGCGGGCCCAGGCCGACCCGGCGAACGCGGCCAGCTACCGTGCGGCGGCCCAGGCCCAGTTCGACGAGGCCTGCTACGAGGCCTCCCACCAGGTGGTCATCGCCGGCTAAGCCTCAACGTATGCGGACGGGCACACCGCCGGTGTGCCCGTCCTCGCGTCGAGCCAGGCCCGGGCGGCTTGACTGACGGGTGTAGGACAGTAGGTGCGATCCTTGGCGCCGGTTTTGGGATGGTAAGCAACGGCTAGGATCATTCGATCGGTGCAGATCCACAAGGGAGCTATATGGCCAACGGCAGGCCGTCAGTGATCGTCGAGACGCTGGCGGACGGGGAAGTGTCGCGCAGAATTCCGCTGGAGAGCCCGCTGCACGCGGGGCTGGCACTCCCTCGCCGAGTCGGCGACGAGCGCGCGGCTCTAAGCCTCGACGAGTTTCGTGGCCGAGCCGACAACGAGCGCAGCTGCCCCAGTGGCCAGGCCAGCCGCAGTGACTGTGACCGCCCCGGAGCCCGGACCAGCCACGACACACTTTCCACCCGAGGCCGGCAATGAGTCGGCCTGAGCGTCGTAGGGCGCTGCTGATCGGGAACGCCGTCTACTCCGACCCGCGATTCTCGGAACTGGCCTGTGTGCTGACGGACATCGAGCAGGTCCGCCGGGTGCTGGAGGATCGGCGGATCGGTGGCTTCCAGTACGTGCGCACCGCCCCCAATCTGACCGCCGACGAGATGCGCATGGTGATCGCGGAGTTCCTCGGCGAGGCGAAGTCCGACGAGCTCGCCGTTCTGTACGTCAGCGGACACGGGACCCGCCTGTCGCAGACCACGGGCGAGTTCCAGTTCATCGCCACGGACACCGACTTCGACCGGATCGCCGAGACCAGCGTGTCGGCCGGATTCGTCAACGACCAGCTCCTGGAGTGCCGCGCGCCGCAGAAGGTCGTACTGCTCGACTGCTGCCTGAGTGGCGGGTTCGCCCTCGGTTTCCAGACCCAGGACACCAAGTCCGCCTCGGCCACCGCCGCGCCGCTCAACAGCCGGGGCGTCTACGTGCTGTCGTCCTCCGGGCCGGGTGAGCTCTCCTACGGCGGGGGGATGACCTCCACCGGGCCGGCGATGTCGGTGTTCACCGCAGAGATCGTGGCCGCGCTGGAGTCTGGACAGGCGGACCACGACGGCGACGGCAAGGTGGGGGTCGACGAGCTGTTCAACCATGTCAACACCAGGCTGCGCAATCGGGAGAAGGAGACCCGGCAGACGCCGGTCAAGTCCGCGGTCGGGGTCGATGACCTGATCGTGCTCGCGGACACCGGCAAGCCCCGGATGTCGGCGCCCACGAGGATCGGCGAGAGCGAAACGTCCACGAAGCAGGTGGACGGCACCGCGGACTGGACCCGGCTGCTCACCTACTACCGGAACTGCGTCCTGGCGGAAGGCGCCGACACCCCGCTGTTCCCGGTGAACGCCCAGTCCGGGCAGTACGTGTGCCTGACCGGCTCGGAGCGGCTGTTGTCGGGGGACCTGGACGAGTCCGGCTCGATCCCCGTACCGCCCGAGGCCGCCGATCTCGCGGCGGCAGCGGTGAAGAGCAACTCGGAACTGCTGTGCGGCTATCCCGCGGTCGTCCTGACCACCAACCCGGACGGCATGCCGGCCCGCACGCCGCGCTTCGCACCCCTCCTGGTCCGACGGGTCTCGGTGACCGAGGTCGACGGGGAGCTGCGACTGGAGCCCTACGGCCCGGTTCAACCGCACCGCCAGTTGGCGCGGGAGCGCCTGTCAGCGGAGGAAGCGGAGGAGTTGGTCGCCACCTACCAGCAGACCTGGCACGCCGGTCAGCACGCCCGCCTGGCCGCCGATGCCCGTGGCGTGCTGGCCGTCGACTTCGGCCTGGACTGTGTCCAGGAACTCGACCCGCAGTCGCTGGACCCGCAGATCGACATCCTGACCGGGGTGTCCGGGGCACGCAACGTGGCGGTGTTGTTTCCCGCGCCGGCGGAGAAGGTGACCGCGCAACTGGTCAAGGACCTCGACGACCTGCTCAAACAGCCCGGCCAGATCAAGGGCACGGCTCTGGAGGCTCTGCTCGGCACTCCGGTGGCGCAGCCCGCTCGGCCCTTTCGCCTGGCGACGCCCTGGCAGACCAACGAGGCCCAGCGCGCGGTGCTGCAAGAGGCAATGACCCAGCGGCTCACGGTGACCACCGGCCCACCCGGTACCGGGAAGAGTCAGCTCGTCGCGAACCTGGTGGCGACAGCGGTCGCGAACGGCGACAAGGTTCTCGTCGGCTCCACGAACAACCGGGCGGTGGACGAGGTCTGGGAACGCGCGGAGCGGGAGGTCCCGGGACTGCTGGTCCGCACGGGCAGCGGGGAGAACCGTACGAGGGAGGCGGAGGCCCTCCAGGCTCTCACCCAGCTGACCCGGCCGACCCGCACGATCGCGACGGTGATGGCCGAATGCGCCCAGGCAGTCGACGGTCAGGAACAGGTGCGGTTGGCCCTCGCCGACAAAGGCCACCTCGAACAGCGACTTCTGGTCATCGGGCGTTCCAGGGAACAGCTGAGCACGGAACTCGGCCTTTCGACTGGAGACCTGACGGCGCGGCTCGCACCGGAGCTGCGGACCTGGCCGTCCCGGGCGAGGCGGGTGGCGGCGGCCAGGCTGTTCGGAACGTGGCGACGCAGGCGGGTACTCCGCAGGCTGGGGCTCGACGCGGAGCCCTCACGTTCTCGGTGCGAGACCGTGGCACGGTACGCCGACGCGGACCTGGAGTGGAACACGGCCCGGGCTGCGGTGGCGCCCTCCGACGGGGAACTGGAGCAGCGAATCGGGCTGAGTCAGCATCAGGTCGCCGGAGCCTCCCGGGCGCTCGTGGCGGAGACGGTGCGCGACGCCGCCTTCCGGGGTCGCGCGGCGCTCCGGGCTCTGGTCGAGCAGCAGGGCAAGGGCTCGGACTGGGGCAAGGTCGGCGCGCTGCTGGAGCACGTGCGCGGCTGGGCCGTCACGACGCTGTCCGCCCGGAGGTTCCCGCCCAATCCTGGCCTGTTCGATCTCGTGATCATCGACGAGGCCAGCCAGTGCTCGATCGCCTCGGTCCTGCCGATGCTGTTCCGGGCGCGGCGCGCGCTGATCATCGGCGACGCGATGCAGCTGGGGCACATCACCAAACTCAAGCCGGCCCACGAAGCCAGCATCGCCGCGGACGCCGGGCTGCGTGCCGACTTCCTGGAGGAGCGACGCCTCAACTTCTGTCGCGACGCCGCCTTCCACGCGGCGGAGCGGGCGTTCGGCCGGCCGAGCCTGCTCCTGGACGAGCACTACCGCTGCCATCCGGAGATCGCCGAGGTCTCCAACCGGCTCTTCTACGGCGGCGCGTTGACGGTGCTGACCGACGTCCGGGCCCTGCGCCGCACCGACCGGGCGCCCCTGGTCTGGCGGCATGTCGGTGGCCACGCCGCGAGGCCGTACAGCGGCGGCTCGTGGGTCAACGCCGCCGAGGTGGAGCATGTGCACAGGTGCGTCGAGTACCTGTTGAAGAGCCTGCCGCCGGACGGCACGATCGGCATCGTCACCCCGTTCGCCGCCCAGCAGGAGAGGATCGCGGGCCACTGGGCGGAGCGCGAGCCGGACCGGGTGAAGGTGGGCACGGTCCACACCTTCCAGGGCGGGGAACGCGATGCGATGATCTTCTCGCTCGTGGCCGCGGAAGGCATGAACCCCGGGGCGGTGAGTTGGCTGGAGAATCAGGCCAACCTGTGGAATGTGGCGATCACCCGGGCCAAGGGGCATCTCATCGTTCTCGGCGACGACGACCACTGGCTGCGACGGGGCGGTCTCGGCGGACACCTTCGAGGGGCCGCGACCAGCGCGAACCTCGCCCCACACGAAGAACCGAGCCGGGAACTCCTGCGCCTGCACCGTGACGCGTCCGGCATCCCCGGGACCGAGGTCGAACTGTCGAAACTCCTGGACGGGTACGTCGCGGACGCGCTCATCACCTCGGCCACGGGGTCGACGGCGGTTCTGCTGGACGCCGGCCACGGGCACCTGGATCCAGCGAAGCACCTGCGAATCCAGCTCCTGCGTACCCATCGCCTCCGGGACCCGGACAACGGCACGCGGGCACTGCGCCTTCCCGCGTGGCGGCTCTACGACGAGCAGCGGAACCCCGAGGCGAACCTGACGGCGACTCCGTAGGCCGGGACGAGACCGACCCCGGGCCCGGTCAGAACCTGCACACCACCGCCGTGGCGTCATCCCGCCGCTTGTACCGCGGCCACCGCACCCCCTCCGGATCCCGGTCCTCCCACTCCCGCGTCAGAGCGATCAACGCGGAAGGCCCCTGCGAATACCCGACCTCCACCAACTCGGCCCACGTCAACACCCCGAACTCGGCCGCCAACAAAGCAGCCCCGTCCGACATCAACAAAGCCCCCCGAACCCCACTCACCGTCCCCACCCGGGCATGGGACGCGGCGGAAGGATCAGTCTGCGCGATCCAGTACCCGCCTGGTTGGTTGCGGATCTTCTGCTGCGCCTGAATCAGGTCATACAGCGGCTGCCCACCCCGGGCCTGCCCAGCGACAGCGGCCTTGTCTCGAAAGAAGTTCTCGACACTCTTGTCACACACCACCAGCGGCTCATCACCGACATCCAGCACGACGGTCGCGTCCGACAACACCAGGTAGTCGACCTCGTCCCCCCGCTCCCGCACCATCGCCACCGTGCAGCCGGGCGACCCGGGATGCCCCAACTCACACGTGTCCCGGTGCAGGAGCGCGACATCCCGAATCGCCACCCGGAGAACCTCATCGAGGGGTACCGACTCCCCGGCCCCCGACAACCGCCACCCCAGCTGCGCCACGAACCACGGCGTCCCGTGCACACAGCCGGTCTCGGCGGCCTCGGTCAGCCCGTCCAGCACGACCGCGACCCGGGAAGTAGCCCCCGCCCAGTCCTCGTTGCGCCCATCCAGCCGCCCGGACTCACTGGCAAAACTGACCCGCACTGGTCCCCCTTCCCTCGAAGAACCCATCGTGCCACCGACCCCCGACCGGGACGTCCGGAAGCCCGGGACCGGCGGACCGGTTCAGCACGACGCCCGGCGCGGACAGTGTCCCCGCCCCGGAGATCAAGAGCCACCGGCGAACCACACAGTCCTCAGTAGACATTGCGACGATGCCGCGCCGCGATCGGAGTGCATAGAGTCTTGTCAATGTTTCCCGCGTAAGGAGCTGATCATGATCCGACGCACCGTCATCGCCGGCCTCATCGCCGCCACCGCCACCCTCACCCTGGTGGCCCCCGCGTCCCCGGCCCAGGCCCGCGCCTGTCGCTACGACCACTTCTGCACCACCATCTGGTACAGCGACGCCTCCCGCACCGTCAGAGTCGGCAGCATGTACGAGGAGTGCGACGGGTCCGTGTACATCTCGGGCACCCGCACCAGCTACATGACCTTCCGCGAGTCCCCCTGCTGACACGCGCACACCGGCATCCCGGCCCGGTCCCACCACCGGGATGCCGCCCACACCGACCACATTCGCGCCACCCGGGCGGCATCCGTGCGGTCGGCGCGATCCGGGCCGGCGGCACCAGGTTGACCCGGGCCCGACGAGAACAGCCCCCAACATGCCAGACTCGGGAATGCAAACAGCCGTCCTCGTGACCACCGTCTACATCCTCTCCCCGGACGCCCGGTCCGTCCTCCTCATGCACCGCGACAAACTCGACCAGGACACCCACGGAGGCAAGTACGTAGGCATCGGCGGCCACCTCGAACCCAACGAGGACCCCGTCACCTGCATCCGCCGCGAAACCACCGAGGAATCCGGCCTCACTATCGGAGATCTCACCCTCCGGGGCACCATCCTCTGGCCCAACTTCCGCCCGGACGGCCAGGCCGAACTCTGCTACATCTTCCGCGCGGACACCTTCACCGGCACGCACCACGGCGGCAACGAGGAAGGCACCCTCGAATGGGTGCCGCTGACCCGGCTCCGCGACGTCCCCATGTGGGACAGCGACCACGAATGGCTGCCCATGGTCTTCGACGAGGACCCGCGCCAGTTCCACGGCGTGATGCCGTACGCGGACGGGGAGATGGTCTCGTGGAGTTACCAGCGGATCTAGCCCCACCCCGGAGTCACCGAGCGTAACGTCACAGGTGGCGATGGGGGGTCCGATGGATCAGCATGCCCTGGAGGTCATGGACCTGCGGTACGCGGTGCTGGAGTCGCCCGGCGCCACCGACCCCGCCGTCCGCGACGCGGCGCACTACGGCATGCGGCTGCCCGAGCTGTGGGCGGCGTACGTGGCCCGGGTGCGCGAGGAGTCGTACCAGATGACGGATCTCGATGTCGAGGAGCTGTTGGCCGCCGGGTGCACCGAGGACGCGATCTTCGAGATGACCCTCGCCGCCGCGGTCGGGGCGGCCACCCAGCGGCTCGACGCCGGCCTGCGTGCGGTGCGGGAAGCGGACTGACGTGCGCCTCAGGGTCCTCGACCAGGGGCACCGGCCGCGCCAACGCCTGGCGCTGCGGGTGATGCGGCTCGTGTCCCGTACCCAGGTGGACCCGGTGGCGAAGGTGACGCTGTACCGGCCCGAGCTGTTCGGCCGCCCCTGGCTGCGGTTCGTGGAGTCGGCGATGCGTGGGCCGTCGGAGTGGAGCGAGGGGGAGCGGGAGCTGTTCGGGGCGTTCGTGTCCCGGCTCAACCTGTGCGGGTTCTGCGTCGGTGTGCACGAGAGGACCAGCGAGATGATCCTCGGCGGGGACGCCGGGGTCGACCGGCTGGGGCAGTGGCGGGACGGCGGGTTCCCGCCGAAGGTGACCGCGATGTTCGGGCTGCTGGAGAAGGTGACCCTGGAGCCGGACGCGGTGCGGCCGCAGGACGTGCGGGTGGTGCGGGCGGCGGGTGTCTCGGACACCGCGATCCTCGACGGGCTGTATGTCGGATTCCTGTTCAACACGGTGAACCGGCTGGCCAACGCGTTGGACTTCCGGTGGGGGAGCGACGCGGACCGGCGGGGGATGGCCTCCCGGCTGGTGAGGAACCGCTACCACGTGCCGGACTTCCTGCTCCGCTGAGCACGCGCGCCCGGGCGCTCCGGTCTCCCCGACCGGGCTGCGGGCCACCGACCGGACCCGGCATGATCGTGGAGTGGCTCATCTCGGACTCGTGACCCTCGTCGTGCGCGCCTACGACGAGGCCATCACCTTCTACGTGGACTCCGTCGGCTTCGACCTCACCGCCGACTTCGCCCTCCCCGACGGCAAGCGCTGGGTCGTCGTCACCCCGCCGGGCGCCCAGACGGGGCTCCTCCTCGCCGAGGCCGCCACCCCCGAACAGTCCGCGAGGGTCGGCGACCAGACCGGCGGCCGGGTCGGCCTGTTCCTCTTCTCCGACGACTTCGACGCCGACCACGCCCGGATGACCGCCGCGGGCGTGAGTTTCCTCGAAGAACCACGCCGCGAGGGGTACGGCACGGTCGCCGTGTTCGAGGACCTGTACGGCAACCGCTGGGACCTCATCCAGCACGCCGCCTGACCCGGGTTGCTCCAGAGTGGACGGCGGGTGAAATTGCCCACCGTAAAAGTGCAATGGTTGATAACAATTGGCTCTCGGCCCGTTCCGGGTGTGAACATGACTCGATGGCTGAGCTTTTCCGTGACACCGCCGTCGCGGCCGAGGTGCCGATCGCGGTCCGGGACTTCCGCGGCGACGGCCCCGACGTGGTGCTCCTGCACGGCGGCGGCCGCGCCCTCGAGGACTGGCGCTGGGTCGTGCCCCACCTCCAGAACGCCGGCCGCCGGGTCATCGCCATGGACCTGCGCGGACACGGCCGCTCGGGCCGGGCCCCGTGGACCTGGGACGGCGCGTACGCGGACCTGGCCGCGGTGGTCGACCAGCTGGAACTCGACCGGCCCACCGTCGTCGGGCATTCCCTCGGCGGCATGCTCGCGACCCTCTGGGCGTCCCGGCACCCCGAGTGCCCCCTGGCCGTGAACGTCGAGGGCTTCGGCGCGCCCCGCGGCCCGGCGGACTTCGACCTCCCGGAGGACGAGGCCCGGGCGGCGCACGCGGCGGTGACCGCCTTCAAGGCCGAGCTGGCGGCGGACGGCGACCCGGAGTTCGCCCGCCTCCTCGACGCCATCGCGGAACTGGACGTGTGGGACACGCTCCGCGCCACCCGTAGCCCCCTGCTGACCGTCGCCGGGGACCGCTGCGTCTACGACCAGCATCTGCCGGAGCCCCTGGTCGGCGCCATGGCGGCCCGCAGGACGACCATTCTCCGGGTGCTGAACGAACTCGCCAGCGACGTGCCCCTCCTGGAGACGGCGTCCCTGCCGGCGGGCCACGACGTGCACCTGGAGGAGCCGGCCCGCCTGGTCCGCACGATCCTGGCGGCACGCGAGGGCTGACCGCCCGCGGCCCGGTCCTGGCGAGGCCGTTCCCGGCGCTGGCCTCTGTCGGAGCGGCGGGCAGTGCATTCCGTCTGGCGGTAGCCGGCGTTGACCGAGCACCCTTGCGACCTCATGGCGGTCGATGGATAGCTGGGCTCTTCCGGCGTGCCCGGGGCCGTTGTGTCCAGGGTTGCCCACCCCGATCCGGGGCGCAAAAGTGCCCACACATCGGAGGACCACTGTGGTCTAGCATCCAATGCGCGGCTTTTATTCTCTTGTAGAGGGTCGATTGCTCATACTGCTCGGATGAGTCTGTTGACAAGCGATGGTCGATGGCGTAATCGTTGTTCATCTATGAAGGTTCACGTTTGATTCCGCCATCCTTCACCCCTGGAGGGGTCATGTCACGACTCACCGGCCACCCGTTTTCCCGGCGCACCGCCCTGCGCGGCGGGGTGGCCGCCGCCGGAGTGGCGGCGCTGACGGCCTGCGGCGGCGGCCCCAGGGACGCCGGTGGCACGACCGTCACTCTCGGCTCGAACTTCTCCGACGCGCTGCCGAAGAAGGCCCTCGCCGACGCGGGCGCGGGGTTCGAGAAGAAGAGCGGGAAGACGCTGAAGATCAATACCGTGGAGCACACGACGTTCCAGGAGCAGATCAACCAGTACCTCAAAGGCAGTCCGGACGATGTCTTCTCGTGGTTCGCCGGGTACCGGATGCAGTTCTTCGCCCAGCAGGGCCTCGCCACCGACGTGTCCGACGTGTGGAAGGAGATCGGCGGGGGCTACACCGACGCGTTCAGGAAGGCGTCCACCGGCCAGGACGGCAAGCAGTACTTCGTGCCCTACTACCTGTACCCGTGGGCCGTGTTCTACCGGCCGAGCGTGTGGAAGGAGAAGGGGTACACGGTCCCGAGGACCTGGGACGAGTACCGCGCGCTGGCCACGAGGATGAAGGCCGACGGGCTGACCCCGATCGCGTTCGCCGCCAAGGAGGGCTGGCCGGCGATGGGCACGTTCGACTACCTCAACATGCGCCTCAACGGGTACGACTTCCACGTCGCCCTGATGGCCGGCAAGGAGTCCTGGGAGGACAGGCGGGTCCTGGCCGTGTTCGACAACTGGGCCTCGGTCCTGCCGCACACCCAGGCCGGCGCGCTCGGGCTGACCTGGCAGGAGGGCGCGCAGGCGTTGCAGAAGAAGCAGGCCGGCATGCACGTCCTCGGGCTGTTCGTGGGCAACCAGTTCTCCGACGAGGAACGCAGGGACCTCGACTTCTTCGCGTTCCCCGAGCTGGACCCGGCCAACGGGCAGCAGGCGGTGGAGGCGCCGATCGACGGCTGGATGATCACGAAGAAGGCCAAGAACGTCGCGGGCGCCAAGGAGCTGTTGAAGTACTTCGCGACACCCGAAGCGCAGGGCGCCTACCTCGGGAGCGACCCCAACAACGTGGCCACGCACAAGGGGGCGGACACGGCTGCGTACACGCCGTTGCAGAAGAAGGCCGTGGAGCTGATCGGCGGGGCGCGGTACATCTCGCAGTTCATGGACCGCGACACCCGGCCCGACTTCGCGACGACCGTGATGATCCCGAGCCTCCAGGAGTTCCTGAAGAACCCGAAGGACATCGCCGGGATCTGCAAGAACATCGAGAGCCAGAAGAAGAACATCTTCCAGGACTAGAGGGGTACGCCGTGGCACAGCTCCCTTCCGCCGACCTCCCGGAAACGCCGACCCGCGCGCCGACGCCGACCGGCCCGACCGCCTCCGCCGCGCCGGGTCGCCGCCGGCGGTTCTCGCGCCGGGACCTGGCGGTGCTGGGACTGCTCGTCGGCATCCCCGTACTTCTCGAGGTGGTGTTGATCTGGGGTCCCACCCTCGCGTCGGTCGCGCTGTCGTTCAGCCGGTGGGACGGGGTGTCCCCGCTGCGCTGGATCGGGGGCGACAACTACACCCAGATCGTGGGCGACTATCCGCCCTTCTGGCCCGCCATCCGGCACAACGTGCTCTGGCTGGCGTTCCTCGGGCTGGTCGCCACCCCGCTGGGCCTGTTCTTCGCGGTCCTCCTCGACAAGGGCGTCCGGGGCAGCCGCTTCTACCAGAGCGCCCTGTACCTGCCGGTCGTCCTGTCCCTGGCCGTCGTCGGCTTCATCGCCCAGCTGATCTACTCCCGGGACGGGGTGCTCAACGCGGTCAGCGGGCTCGAGGTCGACTGGATCGGCGACCCGGACATCAACCTGTGGGCCGTGCTCGCCCTCGTCGCGTGGAAACACACCGGCTACGTGATGATCCTGTACCTCGCCGGGCTCAAGGCCGTGGACCCGACCCTCAAGGAGGCCGCGGCCATCGACGGCGCCAACGAGGCGCAGACCTTCGCCCGGGTCGTGTTCCCCGCGATGCGGCCCATCAACGTGATCGTGCTGGTCATCACCGTGATCGAGGCGCTGCGGGCCTTCGACATCGTGTACGTCGTCAACAAGGGCCGCAACGGGCTCGAACTGCTGTCCGTGCTGGTCAGCGCCAACATCGTCGGGGAGGCCAGCCGGATCGGGTTCGGCTCGGCGCTCGCCGTCGTCCTGCTGACGATCTCGCTCGGGTTCGTCGTGCTCTACCTGGTCCAGGTCTTCCGGGAGGACACCAGATGACCACCGTCGCGCCGAGCGGGGCACCCGTGCTGGCTCCCCCCGCCGAGCCGCCCACCCGCCGCCCCCGGGTCCGGCCCGCCCGGGTCGTCCTGCACGCCTTCCTGATCCTGGTCTCCCTGGGCTGGCTGTCCCCGGTCCTGCTCTCCGTCTACGCCTCCCTGCGCCCGTACCAGGAGACCGCCGAGTACGGGTACCTGTCCTGGCCCCGGCACCTCACCCTCGACTACTACGCCCAGGCCTGGCAGGACGCCGAACTGCCGCACTACTACCTCAACTCGCTGCTCATCGCGGTCCCCGGCGTCCTGCTCACCCTGTTCCTCGCCTCGTTCGTGGCGTTCGCGATCACCCGGCAGAGGATCCCCGGCGGCAAGGTGCTGCTCGTCATGTTCACCGCCGGCAACCTGCTGCCGCCCCAGGCGCTGCTGATCCCGCTGTACACCCTGTTCAACAAGGTCCCGCTGCCCTACGAGTTGTCGGACTCCGAACTGCTCTACGACTCGTACTGGGGAGTCATCCTCATCCACGTCGCGTTCCAGACCGGGTTCTGTGTGTTCGTCCTGTCCAACTACATGCGCACCATCCCGCACGAGCTGACCGAGGCCGCGGTGATGGACGGCGCGGGCGTCTGGCGGCAGTACTGGCAGGTGGTGCTGCCCCTGTGCCGGCCCGCGTTGGGCGCGCTGGCGACGCTGGAGTTCACCTGGATCTACAACGACTTCCTCTGGGCGCTGGTCCTGATCTCCACCGGGGACAAGATGCCCGTGACCACGGCGTTGCAGAACCTGCGCGGCCAGTTCTTCACCGACTACAACCTGCTGGCGGCCGGCGCGGTCCTCGTCGCGCTGCCCACCGTGTTCGTCTTCTCGCTGCTGCAGAAGCAGTTCGTGGCCGGGCTGACGCTCGGCGCCAACAAGGAGTGAGCCGTGCGACCTGTCGATGAGTTCACCGTGGATCCCGCCCGGGCCAGGGTCTACGAGCACGGCTGGCAGAGCTGGAGCCCGAGCGGGTGGTACCCCGTGACGGCGACCTCGCCGCGTCCCGTGCGCCCGCCGACGCGGGTGATGAGCTACCGCCCGGGCAGACCGGCCCCCGACCAGGGTTTCCAGGGGGAGGGGCTGCTGGCGGTCGACCCGGGCGACGGGGGACCGGTCCGGGTCTACGCGGGCGGCGGCGACATCCCGTCGATCCGCGCCACCCTCACCGACGGTCGGCTCCTGATCGCGGCGGACGGCCCCGTGACCACGACCGGGCACGACGCGGCCGGCCCCGACCCGTTGGCGGTCTGGGCCGACGATTTCGCGAAGGCGGCCGGTGTCGGCCCGATCCGGCCGGCCCCCACCGCCTGGTGCTCCTGGTACCACTACTACACCCGGGTCACCGAGGCCGACATCCTGGAGAACCTGGACGCCATCCACCGTACGGCCCTCCCCGTGGACGTCGTCCAGATCGACGACGGCTGGCAGTCCGGGATCGGCGACTGGCTCACCCTGTCCGACCGGTTCGCCTCCCTCACCGAGCTGACCGCGAAGGTCCGCGACACCGGCCGGCGCTCCGGGATCTGGGTCGCGCCGTTCCTGGTCGGCGCTCGCAGCGACCTGGCCCGCGAGCACCCCGACTGGCTGCTCGGCGACGCCGGCCACAACTGGGACCAGGACCTGTCCGGCCTCGACCTGACCAACCCGGCCGTGACCGACCACCTCCGCACGGTCTTCACCGGCCTGGTGGCGGCCGGCTTCGACTACTTCAAGATCGATTTCCTGTACGCCGGCGCCCTCCCCGGCCCCCGCCGGTCCGGCGCGACGCCCCTGGAGGCCTACACCGCCGGCATGCGCGCCATCCGGGAGGCGATCGGCGACTCCTACCTCCTCGGCTGCGGGGCCCCGATCCTGCCCAGCGTGGGCCTGGTCGACGCGATGCGCGTGTCCGCCGACGTGGACCCGTCCTACGCCCCGCACGACGGCGACCTGTCCCAGCCCTCCCAGGCCGGCGCGGCGCTGTCCACGGTGGGCAGGGCGTTCCAGCACGGCCGGTTCTGGGTCAACGACCCGGACTGTCTGATCGTCCGCCCGGCCGTGGAGCGCCGCGAGGAGTGGGCGGAGGTCGTGGCCCGGTACGGCGGCCTGCGGTCGTGCTCCGACCGGATCGCGGACCTCGACGGCTGGGGCCTGGACACCACCCGCCACCTCCTGGCCACGGTCCCGCCCCCGGTGCCGTTCACGTAGGTTTCCGGTGGGCGGTGCGTCCGGTTGACCCGGCATCGGCGTACTCATATGTTTCGTTGTGTTTGGCAGTGATGTTTCCTGTGTGATTGCTGCCCAGAGGGAACTGTGAGGTAGTCATGCGCCTGTTCCGCCGCACCGGCCTGATCGCCGTCCTCGCCACTCTCCTGCTCGTCGCGCTCGGCGCGCCCCCGGCCCACGCGGAGCTCGAACACCCGCGCCAGGCCTACCTCCGCGACGCCACCGGCGGACTGTTCCTGCACTGGGGCATGCGCACGTCCCCGGGCTACACCAGCTGCACCGCCTGGGAGAACGCGGTCACGAGCGGCGGCTGGGACCCCGGCTACTGGGTGGCCGAGGCGAAGAAGCTGCACACCCGGTACCTGGTGCTGGCCACGTTCCACAGCCGCCTCGGGTACGCCCGGCCGTGGCCGTCGGCGATCCCGGGGAGTTGCAGCACCCGGCGGGACTTCCTCGGCGAGCTGATCACGGCCGCCAACGCGGACGGGCTGAAGGTCATCCTGTACATGACCGACGATCCACAGTGGCACGCCGAGGGTGGCCACGAGTGGCTGGACTCCGCCGCCTACTCCGCGCACAAGGGCCGCGACGTCGACCTGACCGGGCGCGAGGGGTTCGGCGAGTTCAGTCAGGAGAACTTCGTCGAGGTGATGGCGCGGTACCCGAAGCTGTCGGGGTTCTGGATCGACAACGACAACGCCTACTGGGAGTCGCACGGGCTGTACCAGCAGATCCGCGCCGACCGGCCGAGCTTCACCCTGAGCAACAACAACGAGGACACGCCGATCATGGACATGATCAGCAACGAGCAGAAGACGGGCATGACGCCGGCGTACGACTACCCGCAGGCCGTGTACACCGCCGCGCCCCGCCTGATCGAGGCCGACTTCAAACTCCCGTCGACCGGCGCGTGGTGGTACGGCGGCACGGACTCCGCCGTCGACTACCAGCTCACCCTCGGCCGGCTGCTCACCAACACCGGTTCCTCGATCAAGTCCCTGATGGCCGAGACGGCGATGGTCGACGGCCGGTTCCCGCCGAAGCAGGAGGCGTTCAACGACTTCGCGGCCGGCTACCTCGACCGGATCTGGGAGTCCGTCGGCGGCACCGAGGGCGGCGGCTACGGCTTCGGCGGCCTGCAACCCGGCTCCTGGAACGACGGCGCGCACGGGGTGACCACGGTCAGCCGGACGAACCCGGACCTGCACTACGTCCACGTGCTGACCAGGCCGTCGACGGGCACCCTGACGGTGCGGGACAACGGGTACCAGGTCAGCCGGGTGTCGGACCTGCGCACCGGCGCGGCCGTGGCCTTCACCCAGGGCGGCGGGAGCCTGCGGCTGACCGGGCTGACCGGTTGGGATCCGTACGACACGGTGTTCAAGGTCGAGACGGCAGGGCGGCAGGGCATCTACCCGCCCGCCTCGGTCACGGAGACCGCCACCGCGTCGGCCAGCGGGCACGCCGCCTCGGCCGCCGGGGACGGCGACCACCGCACCTACTGGGACAGCGACCGGACCACCCCGGTGTCGCTGCACTTCGACCTGGGCGCCGCGAAGAAGGTCCAGTACCTCGGGATCAACCAGCGCGAGGACTCCGTCAGCTACCCGCGTTCGGCCACCGAACAGTCCGCCAGAATCAAGGACTTCCGGGTGTACGTGTCCGCCGACGGCACCACCTGGGGCTCCCCGGTGCGGACGGGCAGCCTGCCGAGCCGTCGGGGCGTGCAGTTCGTGGACCTGCCCGCGACCACGGCACGGCACGTCCGGCTCGAAGTGGTCTCCACGCACGCGGCGTCGAGCGATCCGACCCGGTACAGGCGGCTGCGGGTCGACGAGGCGTGGGTGGGGGCCGACTACGCGGGCTCTCCTCGCTATGAGGCCGAGAGTGCCGTGGTCACCCGGGGTGCGGTGGAGTCCAACCACGCCGGGTACTCCGGCACCGGCTTCGTCAACTACGACAACGTGGTGGGCGGCGCGGTCCGGTTCACGGTGCAGGCACCGGCCGCCGGCCCCGCGACGCTGACCCTGCGCTACGCCAACGGGACCACGGTCAACCGCCCGATGGACGTGAAGGTCAACGGGGTCGTGGTCGCGGCCGGCCGCGCGTTCGGGCCGACCGCGAACTGGGACACCTGGGCCAACACATCGCTCACCGTGACCCTGGCGGCGGGCCCGAACACGATCGAGGCGGTCGCCACCACGGCCGACGGCGGCCCCAACCTGGACTACGCGGACGTGGGCCCGGCGTGACCCGGGCCTGGCGGTGCGGCGGTCCGGTCCGAGCCGGGGTGCGGCGGCTCCCGGTACCCGGCTAGGGGTTCTGGTTCGGGAGCAGGAGGGACGTGATCGTCGCGATCGACGCGTCCGGCAGGTGCCAGGTCGGGGTCAGGTCCTCGGGCAGGGTGGGCCCGACGAACACCGACCGGCCCACGGCGCGCAGCATCGGCACGTCGCCCCGGCTGTCCCCGACGGCCGCCACGTCGGCCATCGCGATGCCCCGCCGGGCCGCGAACTCGGCCAGCAGCACCGGCTTCGTCCACGGGAACACGTGCCGGAAGCCGCGCCCGTGCGGCCGGGTGCCGATGAAGTCGGCGACCCCGAAGCGTTCCGCGAACCACCGCACGGTCAGCGTGAAGGTCAGGGACACGATCACGACGGGTACGCCCGCCGCACGCAACGCCGCCAGCCCCTCGAACACCCCGGGCGCGAGCGGGATGTCCCCGAGCGGCCCGGTGATCCGGTCGGGGGCCAGCCCGGTGAGGATCGGCCACACCCCGGTCCGGGCGGCGCGGATCTCCGCCTCGGTCCGCGACGTCTCCCAGACGGCCATCCGCTCGGCGAAACCGTTCGCGGCGGCGATGCTCTCCAGGCAGCTCGGCCCCCGGGTGAGCGTCCCGTCCAGGTCGAACGCGACCAGCGCGGGCACCCCGGCGGCGGCCCCGTCCCCGTGCCGCACCTTACGGTTGCCAGCCGAGCCCTCCGCCGCGGTCACGGGTTCGCCCGCGAGTACTCGGTCACCAGGCGGGTCAGCAGGGCCGCCGCCGGCCACGCCTGCCGCCCCGGCCGGGTCACCGCGTACATCCGGCGGACCGCCTCCACCCCCGGGATCGGCGTCAGCACCACCCCGGCCCGGGGCGTGAGGAAGTCCGGCACGAGGGCCACGCCCAGCCCGGCGGCCACGATGTCCATCACCAGTTCGAGGCTGTCGGCCCGGTGCGTGACCCGGGGCGCGAACCCGGCCAGCGCGCAGCACCGCTCCGCCAGCTCGGTGTCGTCCTCGCTGCGGGAGTTCGCCACCCAGGGCTCGCCGGCCAGGTCCTCCAGCCGGGTCGGGACCGGGCCGGCCGGGACGACGAGCACCATCGGGGTCGAGCACACGTACCGGGCGGTCTCGTCGTCGGCGAACCGGGGCACCAGGTTGTAGTCGTAGACGAAGCCGAGGTCGATCTCGTCGTCGGCGAGCAGGGCCGCCACCTCGGGGGGTTCGCGTTCCTGGAGTTCGACGCGCAGGTCGGGGTGGCTGGCGGCGAGCGGGCGCACCACGGGCAGCACGAAGCTGGTCAACGCGCTGGTGTAGGCGGCCACCCGCAGCACCCCGCTGGGTGGTCCGTCGGGGCCCAGGGCGGCGTGCGCGGCGTCGATCGCGGCGAGGATGCCCTCCGCGTGCTCGACGAGCCGCCGGCCGGCGGGGGTGAACCGGACCGTGCGCCCGGTACGTTCGAGCAGGATCGCGCCGACCTCGCGCTCCAGGGTGGCGAGGTGCATGGAGACGGTCGACGTGCCGTACCCGGTGGCGTCGGCCACGGCCCGCATCGTGCCCCTGCGGTGCAGCTCGACGAGTACCCGGAGTCGATGGGTGTCCATGTTCTCGATTGTCCATGATTCATGAACGGTTAGTCCATGATCCTGCGATAGACATGAACGGTACGGCCGGGGTGCGATGGACCCATGACCCCCGCGACCTCCGCCCCCGCCGTCGGCTACGCCCTCGCCTCGATGCTGATCATCCAGGTCGGCGCGGCGGTGTCCACCTCGCTGTTCACCACGATCGGACCGGCCGGCGCGTCGTGGCTGCGCCTGTCCTGGGCGGCCGTCATCTTCGTCGCGATCGCCCGGCCGAAGGTGTGGCGGATGCGCCCGGCCGACCTCGGGACGGCCGCCGTGCTCGGGGTGGTCAGCGCCGGGATCACGCTGCTGTTCTTCGAGGCGGTCGCCCGGCTGCCGCTGGCCACCGCCGTGGCCGTCGAGTTCCTCGGGCCGCTCGCCGTGGGTCTGCTCCGCCCGGGCGGCCGGACCTGGCCGGCGCTCGCGTTCGGCGGGGTACTGCTCGTCACGCAGCCCTGGACGGGGACCGCGGACCTGGTCGGGATCGCCTTCGCGCTCGGGGCGGCCGCGTGCTGGGGGGCGTACATCCTGCTCACCCAGCGGGTCGCCGACCGGTTCTCCGGGCTCGACGGGCTGGCCGTGTCGATGCCGGCGGCGGCCCTGGTGGCGACGTTCTTCGGCGCCCCGGCCGCGTGGCCGCACCTCGACTGGTCGCTGCTCCTCGTCGGGGTGGGGCTCGCGCTGCTGATCCCCGTGCTGCCCTACACGCTGGAGCTGCTGGCGCTGCGCGAGCTGACCACGTCGGCGTTCGGGACGCTGATGAGCCTGGAGCCGGCGTTCGCGTTGGTGGTGGGGGCGGTGATGCTGCACCAGATCCCCGGGGTGCTCCAGGGGGCGGGGATCCTGCTGGTCACCCTCGCGTCGTTCGGCGCGGCCCGCACCGGCTCCCGCCCCGCACCGGCCGCGCCCGAGCTGGAGGTCAGTAGTCCGCGGTCTTCGTGACCTTGCCGAACCGGGGGAACACCGTCCCCACCGCCATCGCGTGCTCCTCGGCCGTCAGCCCGGACATCGCGTCCTCGACGAACTCCACCTCGAACCCGGCGTCGGAGGCGGCGCGCGCCGTGGACTCCACGCCCATCGTCGTCACCAGCCCGCCGAACACCACCGTGTCCACGCCGCGGGCCCGCAGGTCGGCCTCCAGCGTCGTACCGGAGAAGGCTCCGACCGTGTTCTTCACGATCAGCGTGTCACCGTCGTGCACGAGGCCCTCGACGAACCCGCTGCCGGGCGGCTGTTCGGCGACGTTGGGCCGGTCGACCCGGACGAGGAACACCGGCCGGCCCGCCGCGCGGAACGCCGAAGCGAGCTGGAGGCACCGGTCGAGCACCTCGGGACCGGTGTGCGGGGCGACCGGTAGCGCGACGATGCGCGGCATGAGGTCGATGAGGACGAGACCCGTTGTCATGACCGGAGGGTAGCGTGGCCGCCATGAGGCATATCGCGCTGTTGCGGGCGATCAACGTCGGCGGGCGGAACAAGGTGGCGATGTCCTGGCTGAAGGAGGCCATGGTCGGGATGGGGTTCACCGACGTGGCCACGGTCGTGCAGAGCGGCAACGTCGTGTTCACCGGCGCGGGAGAGGACCTCGCGGGCGACATCGAGCGCCGGATCACCGCCGACCTCGGGCTCACGGTCTCGGTGCTGACCCGGACCCGCGACGAGCTGGCCGCCGTAATCGCGCGCAACCCGTGGCCGGACCGGGTGAGTGACCCGACGTCGGTGCACGTGGACTTCCTGTCGGCGGTCCCCACGGCGGCGAAGATCGCGACGCTGGACCCGGCCGCGCTGGAGCCGGACGAGTTCCGGGTCGACGGCACGGAGGCCTACCTGTGGTACGCGAACGGTTCCGGCCGTTCCAAGCTCACCAACGACCTGCTGGAGCGGCGTCTCGGCGTCGTCGGCACCGCCCGCAACTGGAACACGGTCACCAAGCTCCTCGCGCTGGCGGACGCATGAGCGAGCTGCGCACGGGGGTCGACGTGCCCGGGGTGCCGGCGGAACGCGCGCTGGCCGCTTTCACCGACCCGGACGTGCTGCGCGCCTGGTGGGGCGGGGAGCTGTTCATGGCCGACGGGTTGTATGTGGTGAATTTCGCGCACCTGGGCCGGGTGCTCACCGGCCGGGTACTGGCGCACGAGCCCGGGCATCTGGCGTTCTCCTGGCAGTGGGACGGGGAGGGCAGGGCGTTCCGGGTCGACGTGCGCGCGGACGGCAGGCGGCTGGAGCTGACCCACGGGCCGTACACGCCCGCGGACGCCGACGAGCGCACCGCGCACATCGCGGGCTGGGCGTTCTTCCTGCCCCGGCTGGCGAAGACCCTCCTCACGCCTTAACGGACGGTCCCCGGGGCAGCGGATCCGGTGCCCCGGCGCCTAGTCTGTGGGCCATGGGAGCCTTGCAACCGGTGCACCTCGCCTTCATCCTCTGCCCGATCGTCCTGGCGGTCGCGGCCGTGATCGGCGTGGTCCTGTTCGTCTCGAAGGGCAAAAACCGCCCCTGACCCCAAATTTTTTTGGTACGCCGCGCGCACACCGATCGACAGGTGTGCGCGCGCTTTTTTCCTTGGCATACAAGGGTTTTCGGCATTCGCGTTGCCGGGCTGCCCCGCTGCTCCACATAGCAGTTGGTAGGCGTATTTACACGAATACATCACATGTGCAGATTTGTGAGTGCACTCTTATCACATGACTAGCGGTGTCTCAGCGAGCGGCGAACCGGCCCAGTTCTACTGGTGTCTGCGACACAACCGTGTGGAGACCGAAGGCAACGCGTGCGCCGGGGTGGATCGCCTCGGTCCGTACGCGACCGCGCAGGACGCGAGCCACGCACTACAGAAGGTGGCGGAACGCGAGGCGCGACTGGATGCCGAAGACGCCCGCTGGAAAGGAGAAACGGCCTGATCCGGTGCGATTTTTGCATACAAATCAGTGCTAGCTCTCAAGGAGGAAACCATGGCCACGATGGCTAAGAAGGCGCCGGCCAAGAAGGCCGCGAAGAAGACCACCGCCGTGAAGGCCGCCGCCAAGAAGACGGCGACCAAGGCGGTCAAGAAGACGGCGGCGAAGAAGACCGTCGCCAAGAAGACGGTCGCGAAGAAGACCGCGCCCGCGACGAAGGCGGCCGCCAAGAAGGCCCCGGCCAAGAAGGTCGCCACCAAGAAGGCGGCGGTGAAGAAGGCCGTCGCGAAGAAGACGACCACGGCGGCGAAGAAGGCCCCGGCGAAGAAGGTGGTGGCCAAGAAGGTCGCTGCGAAGAAGACCGCGCCGGCGAAGAAGGCCGCGACCAAGAGCACGGCCAAGACCGCCGTGAAGAAGGTCGCCGCCAAGAAGGCCAGCACCGTCCGCAAGGCGACCACGGCCGCCAAGAAGACGACGGCGAAGAAGGCGCCCGCCAAGAAGGTGGCCGCGAAGAAGGCGACGAAGACCGCGCCGACGAAGACGACGGCGGCCAAGAAGGCCCCGGCGAAGAAGGCGACGGTCAAGAAGGCGGTCAAGAAGGCCGCCGCGAAAAAGACAACAGCCCGCAAATCTACTGGTACGACCAAAAAGTAGTGCATCACGCGGGGCGGGGTCCGGGGACGGGCCCCGCCCCAGCGCGTCCGGACGTTTTGCCGGCGGGACCTGGTAGAAAGACCGCGTGACCCGGATCTCGAGTGCCCCCAGGATCGACTTCTCAGACCTGCGCCGCGAGCTGGACCTGCCCGGGGAGTTTCCCGCCCCGGCGCTCGCCGAGGCCGCCGCCGGCCCGCGCGACCTGCCCCGGACCGACCGCACCGACCTCGCCTTCGTCACCATCGACCCGCCGACCTCCATGGACCTCGACCAGGCCATGCTCCTCACCCGGCACGAGGACGGCTACCGGGTGTACTACGCCATCGCCGACGTCGCCGCGTTCGTCAACCCCGGCGGCGCGCTGGACGCCGAGACCTGGCTGCGCGGCCAGACCGTGTACCTGCCCGACGGCAAGGTGCCGCTGCACCCGAAGGTGATGAGCGAGGGCGGCGCGAGCCTGCTGCCCGACCAGGACACCCCGGCCGTGCTGTGGACGATCGACCTGGCCGCCGACGGTACGACCACGCACGTCGACGTCGAACGCGCGCTCGTCCGCAGCCGCGCCAAGCTCAGCTACGACATGGACCCGGCCACCCTGCCCGAGTCGATCGCCCTGCTGCCCGTGATCGGCCCGCTGCTCGTCGCCCTCGGCCTGGCCCGGGGCGCGATCAACCTGCCCATCCCGGAGCAGGAGATCTCCCCGGACGGCGACGGCTGGGCGCTGCACCTGCGCCAGCAGACCCCGCTGGAGCAGTACAACGCGCAGATCTCCCTGCTCACCGGGGCCGCCGCGGGCGCGATGATGCTCGCCGGCAAGGTCGGGCTGCTGCGCACCATGCCCCCGCCGGAGCAGGGCGCCGTCAACCGGCTGAAGACGTGCGCGAAGGCCCTGGGCATCGCGTGGCCGGCCGGCGCGAAGGTCGGCGAGGTGATCGCCACCGTGTCGCCGGGCGAACCGCGCGGGGCGGCGTTCCTGGACGCGGCGGCCGAGCTGATGCGCGGCGCCGGGTACACGCCGTTCGACGGGGCGGTGCCCGAGCAGTCCCAGCACGCGGGCATGGCCACGGCGTACGCGCACGTGACCGCCCCGCTGCGCCGGCTCGCCGACCGGTACGCGACCGAGGTCTGCCTCGCCCTGCACGCCGGCCAGCCGGTGCCCGACTGGGTGCGGGCGGCGCTCCCGGGGCTGCCCGAGGTGATGTCGAAGACCGACCGGCGGGCCAACGCGGCCGAGCGCGGCGCCGTCGACCTGGTCGAGGCGGTGCTGCTCGCCGACCGGGTGGGCGAACGCTTCGAGGCCGGGGTGCTCGACCTCGACGACCGGCGCGGGGTCAAGGGCGGCATGGTCGCGGTCGAGGAGCTCGCCGTGGTGGCGCGCTGCGAGGGGGCGCTGCCGCTGGGGGAGCGGGTGCAGGTGACCCTGGTGGAGGCCGACCCGAAGAAGCGGCGGGTGCTGTTCCGGGCCTAGAGGCGCGGGGCCGCTCCCGGCCTGGAGGCGGGTCGCCTGGGGCGCGCGGTGGGCCTCAGAGGCGCACGTAGACGTTCAGGCCGTACGGGGTGTACCCGAGACGCTGGGCGATCCGCATGGCCGCCGGGCTGTCCACCAGGGCCCGGAACCGGGCGATCCCGTGCAGTCGGAGCGCGTGCGAACTGGCCGCCGCCGCCGTCCGGGTCGCCAGGCCCCGCCGGCGCGCCTCGGGCCGGGTCAGCAGCCCGACGTCGGTGGGCTGGCCGTTCCAGTTGGTCAGGTTCGCCGCCGCCAGCAGCTTGCCCTCGTCGAACGCCCCGAACAGCGCGCCCGGCTCGTCGGCGAAGCCGCCCTCCTCCCAGTCCT
Source organism: Longispora urticae (assembly GCF_053902585.1). Classification (NCBI taxonomy): domain Bacteria; kingdom Bacillati; phylum Actinomycetota; class Actinomycetes; order Micromonosporales; family Micromonosporaceae; genus Longispora; species Longispora urticae. Next base: position 32,947 of record NZ_JAQZSH010000048.1, on the reverse strand, counting down.
CCTCGGGGCAGGCGGAGCGCAGCTCGGCGAGCGCGAGGTGGTCACCCGGGTTGAGGCGGCGGATGGTCGAGTGCTCGGGGAGCCGGTCGGCGCTGGTCAGGTAGTGGTGCTGGCTGGGCCCGAGTACGGCGGCCTGCGGGAAGACCCCCGACCAGAACTCGGCGGTCAGGAGCGACTCCGGACCGATCCCGTGCACGGCCATGACGGCGTCGGTGAGCTGTTCCGTGGGGACCGTGACCCGGACGCAGCCCGGGGTGCCGAGCACGTAGACCCCGTGTCCACCCCTGCTGTCGGCCACGAGGTGCACGCCCGGGGTGGTGTCCCGGCCGAGCGCCCGATTCCAGTACTCCTCAACGACATTCAGCACCACGGAAGGGTGACATCGGTAACACCAAAGGGCAATGACCCATTCAGCTCAGTTGGTATGTCAGAACGGTTGGCGCCTCGGCCAGAGAGGGGCCATACCAGGTCAGATGGCGGCCGGAGACAAAGGCGCTGCGAAACTCCGGAAACGCTTCCGGACCGTCGCCCGGATGAAAAGCGTAGGGCTCGTCGGGAAAGACAATGATGTCCGGTTCCAGGGCGGTTGTTTCCTTCACCGACTTTTTCGGGTACCGCCCGGAATGGACCGTCGGGAAACCCAGTCTGGCGAGTACGTCGGCCGCGAACGTGTCCTCGCCGACCCACATCCACGGCTTCTTCCAGATCGGCACCGCGACCCGGCGCGCGGGCGGCGGGGAGAAGTCCCACGCGGTCCGCGCCTGTCGCAGCCATTCCGGATCCGGACGGTCGAGCAGGACGCAGATGTCGGCGAGCGCGTCGAGGGCCTCGGGCACCGTGCGCGGATAGGTGACGTGCACCCGCAGGCCGGCGGCGCGCAGCGCGAGCACGTCCTCCTCGCGGTTCTCCTCCTGGTTGGCGAGCACCAGATCCGGCCGCAGCGCGAGGACGGCGGCCACGTCGGGCCACTTGGTGCCGCCGATCCGGGCCACGTCCAGGTCGGCCGGGTGGGTGCACCAGTCGGTCGCGCCGACCAGGGCGCCGGGCGCGGTGGCGGCGACGGCCTCGGTCAGCGACGGGACGAGCGAGACGACCCGGCCCGGGTCAGACATCGGTGACGCGGACCCCCGCGTGCGCCTTGTACCGCTTGTTGATCGCGATCAGGTTCGCGGTCAGCGCCTCCACCTGGTGCGCGTTGCGCAACCGGCCCGCCCAGATCCCGCGCATCCCCGGGATCCGCGCCGCCAGCGCCTGCACGACGGCGGCGGCCTCCCGGTCGTCCCCGAGCACCAGCACGTCGATGTCGATGCTGGCGACCGCGGGGTCCAGCAGCAGCGGCGCGCTGACGTGGTGGAACGCTGCCGTCACCCGGGAGTCGGGGAGCAGCGCGGCGGCCTGCTGGGCGGCACTGCCCTCCTCGACGGCGAGCGCGTACGGGCCCTGCTTGTCGAAGCCCAGCGGGTTCACGCAGTCGACCACGATCCTGCCGGCCAGCTCGGCGCGCAGGGACGCCAGCAGCTCGCCGTGCCCGGCCCACGGCACGGCCACGATCACGACGTCGGCGGCCGCGGCGACCGTGGCGTTGTCCCCGCCCTCCGCGCCGATCTCCGCCCCGGCGGCCTGGCCGCGCTCGGCCGTCCGGGAGCCGATCAGCACCCGCTGTCCGGCCTTCACCAGGCGGACCGCGAGGCCCCGACCCTGCTCGCCGGTACCGCCGAGGATGGCGACGGTCAGTGCGGAAACGTCAGGCAGGTCCATGCGCGCCATCCTACCCACGGGTAAGCGCGCCGGGGACGGGTCCTCGACGCGCTCCGCCGCGTACCTAGAAGGTGTGGTCGATCGTCGGGAACTGGCCGCCGCGGACCTCGTCGGCGTAGGTCTTCGCCGCGTTCTCCAGCACCCCGGCCATGTCCGCGTACCGCTTCACGAACCGCGGCATCGGGCCGGTGCGCAGGCCGACCAGGTCCTGCCAGACCAGCACCTGCGCGTCGCAGTCCGCGCCCGCGCCGATGCCGACCGTCGGGATGGTCAGCTCCTTGGTCACCCGCGCGGCCACGTCACCGGGCACCATCTCCATCACCACGGCGAACGCGCCGGCCTCCTGGACCGCGTGCGCGTCGGCGAGGATGTCGGCACCGGCGTCACCGCGGCCCTGTACCCGGTACCCGCCCATGGTGTGTTCGCTCTGGGGGGTGAACCCGATGTGCGCCATCACGGGGATGCCCGCGTCGACGAGGGTCCGGATCTGGTCGGCGCGCTTGCGGCCGCCCTCCAGCTTCACCGCGTGCGCCCCGGCCTCCTTCATGAACCGCACGGAGGTGTGGAACGCCTGCTCCGCGTTGAGCTCGTAGGAGCCGAACGGCAGGTCCGCCACGACCAGCGCGCGCTGGGTGGCGGTGACGACGGCGCGGGTGAGCGGGATCAGTTCGTCCACGGTCACGGGCAGGGTCGTCGAGTGGCCGAAGACGTTGTTGGACGCGGAGTCGCCGACGAGCAGGACCGGGATGCCGGCCGCGTCGAAGATCCCCGCCGTGTACTGGTCGTAGCTCGTCAGCATCGCCCAGCGCTCGCCGTTGTCCTTCGCGAGCTGGAGGTCGCGGGTGCGGACGCGCCTGGTGCTGGGGCCGCCATACAAAGACATGATCGGTCTCCTTGTCCCTCGAGGCCCTCGCGGGTCCCCGGGTGTTGAGAGGTTCTCGATCGATCGTCCCACCCGACCCGGCCCTTTCGGCAGGGTCGGGTGGACAATCTCACAGCTCAGCCCGTGTCGGAGACCCGGTCCCGGCCGACCCAGACCGTGTAGCCGTCGTAGGTGTCCTGCTCGTCGGGGAGGAAGTCCAGCTCGGCCAGCAGCTCACCGGTGTCGGGGGCGAAGATCAGCACCAGGTGCCGGCGGGACCCCCCACCGGCGCTGGTGGGGAACTTCGAGTCGTCGGCGCTGACCGCGACGCCCTGCCGGCCGAGCGGGTCGGTGACCGCCCCGAGGCAGTTCACATACGGGGCCTGGGCGAGGAAGCGGAGCAGGGCGGTCCGCTGGGCCCGGTTCGGCAGCTGCATCTGGGCCTCGCTGACCATGTTGAGCGCGTTCGACGGCCCTGACCACTTCGGCGCGGCGGCGTAGCGGCGGGCCACCTCGGCCGGGTCGGTCAGCAGGGGCCGGGGCCTGCCGTCCCCGGCGTCGAGCTCCATGTCGACGGTCGAGCCGCTCAGGATCTCCGAGCGGTGGTCGGCGAACCAGGACCGGGCCTCCTCGGTCGGGAACCGCGCCGGCTGGATGATCCGCCGGACCCGGCCCGCGCCGTCGGCCGCGAGCCAGCTCCGGGAGTCGGTCACCTGGTACGCCCGCCGCTTGTCCCCGCCGTACGCCACCTGGTCCCCGAACGTCGCCACCCGGGCGTACCTGCCGGTCGCCGTGTCGTAGGCCGTCTCGGCCACGCGGTCGGCCAGCGGGTTCAGGCAGGTGGCCGCGGGGCCGGTCGGGGCCGGCAGGTCCGTCAGGGCCGGCGGGGTGCCGTGGTACGCGGGCCCGGGCACCGGCCCCGGCCGCAGCACCGCGACGCCGGTCGTGACCAGCACCGCCACGAACACGCCGGCCACCGCCAGCTTCGGCCACCGGGCGGGCCGCGCGGACCGGGCCCCGGGTTCGGCCGTGATGTCCCCGCGCGCCCGGGCGAGCAGGTCCGTCGGGTCCGGCACCGACGGGTCGAGGCCGGCGGCCGGGTCCGCGGGACCCAGGAGTGCGCGGACGCGGTGCACGGTGTTCATCGGGTCGCTCCCTTGACCGGGGTGGCGTCGTGCTGCGGGGGAACGCGGTCCAGGGCCGCGACGAGCCGTTTGCGGGCCCTGTGCAACCGGACCGCGCACACCGCCCGGCCGCAGCCCAGCACGGCGGCGGCCTCGCTCACCGACAGCTGTTCCCAGCCGACGAGGCGCAGCAGCTCCCGGTCGTCCTCGGACAGCGTGCCGAGCGCCGCGCGGACGTCGAGCAGCTCGTCGACGCCACCGACCGGGGCCGGGGCGTCGACGAGCTCCACGAACGCGGGCCGGGCCCGCCGCCACTCGTTGGCCAGCAGGCGACGTGCCACCCCGTACAGCCACGGGAGTTCGTGACCGGGCACGTCGGTCCTGCGCCGCCAGGCGGTCAGGAAGACCTCCTGGGCGAGTTCCTCGGCGGGGCCGAGCGCGCCGAGCCGGCGCAGGCCGTAGCGCACCACGGCCGGGTAGCACTCGGCGTACACGGCGCGGAACCAGACCTCGTTGGGTTCCCTCATGCTCCGGTATGTGTCGCGGGAGGGCCGGTGATTACAGCCCTTCGCGGAACCGGTTCGTCATCGGCAGCCGGCGGTCCCGCCCGAACGCCTTGATCGAGATCTTCGTGCCGGGCGCGGACTGCCGCCGCTTGTACTCGGCGATGTCCACCATCCGCAGCACCCGGTCCACGAGCGCCGGATCGTGCCCGGCGGCCTTCAGTTCCGCGCTGCCCATGTCCAGGTCGATGTAGCCGTGCAGCAGCGGGTCGAGGATCTCGTACGGCGGCAGGGAGTCCGTGTCGAGCTGGTCGGGGCGCAGTTCGGCGCTCGGCGGCTTGGAGATCGAGTTCTCCGGGATCAGCGGCGAGACCGTGTTGCGCCACCGGGCCAGCCGCCAGACCAGCAGCTTCGGCACGTCCTTCAGCGGGTTGAAACCGCCGGCCATGTCGCCGTAGAGCGTGGCGTACCCGACGGCGAGTTCGCTCTTGTTGCCGGTGGACAGCACCAGGTGGCCGTGCTGGTTGGACAGGCTCATCGAGACCATGCCCCGGATCCGGGCCTGGAGGTTCTCCGCCGCCAGGCCGCTCAGGGTCATGTTGGCCATGAACGCGTCGAACATCGGCGCGATGGGCTGCACGCTGAAGTGGAACCCGCCGAGCTTGGCCGACTCCTCCGCGTCGTCGAGGGAGTGCCCGCTGGAGTAGCCGCTGGGCATGGCCACACCGTAGACGTTGTCCCCGCCGACCGCGTCCACGGCGATCGCGGCGACCACGGCCGAGTCGATCCCGCCGGACACCGCGAGGATCACGGAGCGGAACCCATTCTTGCGTACGTAGTCGCGCAGGCCCGTCACGAGCGCGCCCCACACCTCCGCCTCGTCGCCGAGCCGGGGCTCGATCCGGGGCGCGACCGCCGGGCCGGTCAGCTCGGGCAGCGCCGGCAGGGCGGTGCGCGCGACGAGCATCTCGCCGAAGTCGCCGGTGTCGTCGGAGGTGGCCAGCGGCAGGTGCAGGTCCACGACGAGGAGCTCCTCGGTGAACTGCCCGCCGCGCGCCAGCAGCTCGCCGTCGGCCGACACGACCAGGGAGTCCCCGTCGAAGACCAGCTCGTCCTGGCCGCCGACCAGGTTCACGTACGCGACCGCCGCGTTGGCCTCGCGCGCCCGGCGGGCCACCAGCGGCAGCCGCACGTCGTCCTTGTTCAGCTCGTACGGCGACGCGTTGATGTTCACCACCAGGCCCACCTCCGCGCGCCCGGCCACCGCGAACGGGCCGCCCGGCTGCCAGATGTCCTCGCACACGGTCATCGCGACGTCCACCCCGTTGATCCGGACCACGGTCAGGGTGTCGCCGGGCACGAAGTACCGGTCCTCGTCGAACACGCCGTAGTTCGGCAGGTGGTGCTTGAAGTACCGGGCGACGACCCTGCCGCCGTGCAGGAGCGCGAGCGCGTCGCGGGGGCCCCGGTCGCGCGCGGAGTCCGAGCCGGTGCGGGCGGGGCCGTCGGCGTCGAGGTAGCCGACGATGACGGCCAGCTCGGGCGGAACCTCCGTGGCGAGCTGGTCCACGGCGGCCCGGGAGGCGGCGACGAAACTCTCCCGGAACGTCAGGTCCTCCACCGGATATCCGGTCAGGGTCATCTCGGGGAACGCCACGATCTGCGCGCCCGCCTCCCGGGCCCGGAGGGTCCAGTCGCGGATCAGCGCGGCGTTGCCGGGGACGTCCCCGACAGTGGTGTTCACCTGGGCGAGAGCGAGGCGCAGTGTCGGCATGGCTCCTATCTTGCCCCGGAGGCCGTACGGTAGTCCTGACAGGTCATCTGAGGGGGCGTAACGGTGGATCGGCAACAGCAGTTCGTGCTGCGAACGCTGGAAGAACGGGATATCCGGTTTGTCCGATTGTGGTTCACGGATGTGCTCGGCACGCTCAAGAGCGTGTCCGTCGCGCCGGCCGAGCTGGAGGCCGCGTTCGAGGAGGGCATCGGGTTCGACGGCTCCGCGATCGAGGGCTTCGCGCGGGTGTACGAGTCGGACATGGTCGCCATGCCCGATCCCACCACGTTCCAGGTGTTCCCCTTCGAGGGCGGCGCGTCCGGCGAGAGCGCCCGGATGTTCTGCGACATCCTGATGCCCGACGGCTCGCCGTCCTGGGCCGACCCCCGGCACGTGCTCCGCCGGGTGCTGTCGCGGGCGGCGGAGAAGGGCTTCACCTTCTACACCCACCCCGAGATCGAGTTCTTCCTGTTCAACGACCTGCCCGACGACGGCTCGGCCCCGAGCCCCGTCGACGCCGGCGGATACTTCGACAACACCACCCACGCCGCCGCCCGCGACTTCCGCCGCCAGGCCGTCCTCGCGCTCGAACGGATCGGGATCTCCGTCGAGTTCAGCCACCACGAGGTCGCCCCCGGCCAGCAGGAGATCGACCTGCGGTACGCGGACGCGCTGACCACCGCCGACAACGTGATGACGTTCCGGCACGTGGTGAAGGAGGTCGCGCTCGGCCAGGGCGTGCACGCCTCGTTCATGCCGAAGCCGTTCAGCGACCAGCCGGGCAGCGGCATGCACACCCACCTGTCGCTGTTCGAGGGCGAGCGCAACGTCTTCCACGACCCGTCCGACCCGATGAAGCTGTCCAAGACGGCGCGCTCCTTCATCGCCGGGCTGCTCGTGCACGCGCGCGAGTTCACCGCCGTGACGAACCAGTGGGTCAACTCCTACAAGCGGCTGTTCCCGCAGCACGTGGAGAACCGGATCACCGAGTCGCCCGCCTATGTCTGCTGGGGCCACTCGAACCGGTCCGCGCTGGTCCGGGTGCCCGCGTACGGCAAGCCCAACTCGGCGCGCGTCGAGATCCGCTCGCCCGACACCGCCTGCAACCCGTACCTCGCCTTCGCCGTCCTGCTGTCCGCCGGCCTGCGCGGCATCGAGGAGGGCTACGAGCTCCCCCCGGGCGCCGAGGACGACGTGTGGGGCCTGTCCGACGCGGAGCGTCGCGCCATGGGCTACGCTGCGCTGCCGCAGAACCTGGCCGAGGCCATCGAGGTCATGGCCGGTTCGGAGTTCGTCGCCGAGACCCTCGGCGAGCACGTGTTCGACTTCTTCCTCGCCAACAAGCGGGCGGAGTGGGAGGAGTACCGACGACAGGTCACCCCCTACGAACGCCAGCGCTACCTCGGGATGCTCTAGTGGAACTCCTCGCGTCCGGCAGGGACGCCGACGTCTACGCCATCGACCGTGACCGTGTGCTGCGCCGCTACAAGGGCCCGCACAACTCGGCGGGCGAAAAGACCATCATGGCCAGGTTGCACACCCTCGGCTTCCCCGTACCCCGGGTCTACTCGGCCCGGCAGCGCGACCTCATCATGGAACGCCTCTACGGCCCCTCCATGGTCGAGGCCCTCGTCTCCGGTGACCTGGAGGCCGAGCGCGCCGGGCTCATGCTCGCCGAACTGCACCAGCGGCTGCACAAGCTCCCCGCGCCGGTCCCCAACAAGCCCGATCACCGGATACTGCACCTGGACCTGCACCCCGGCAACGTGATCATCACGTCCAAGGGGCCGGTCGTCATCGACTGGCGCAACAGCCGCACCGGCGAACCGGGGCTGGACCGGGCCGTGACCGGGGTGATCCTGGCGCACGTCGCGGCCGGGGACAGCATCCTGGCGGCACCCGCGCGGGCGCTGCTCGCGGCGTACCGGGAGGCGTTGGGGGAGCCGTTGAGCCATGTCCGGGAGGCGATGGCGTTCCGGGCGGCCGACGGGAACCTGACCGAGGCGGAGCGGAACGAGTTGTCGCGCGCGGAGGCGTTGCTGGTCTAGCCGGGCCTTCGGGCCCCCACGGTACTGAGAACGTGAACGAGCCGCGCTGCCGACTTCGGCAGCGCGGCTCCGTTCGTCAGTGGGCCGACGGGTTGGGCACCCGGGACTGGACCGGGCGGTGCGTGGCCCTGCGGAACAGCAGGAACGCCTCGCACCCCAGGCACAGGCCGAAGGCCGCGTTCAGGAAGGCTGCGGCCAGGGCGAACCCGGCGGCCACGGTACCGACGACGGGCGCTCCGGCCAGGTATCCGACGGTGGCGACCGCCGCGAACCCGAAGCCCACGGTCTGGGCGAACCGGAACGGCGCGGCGGGCTCCAGCTCCTCGGGCCGGCCGAGCCGGGGCGCGAGCAGGGCCCTGTAGACGAGGCCGTAGGGGGACAGCGCCGGGCGGAACGCGCTGAGGGCGAACACGACGGCCTGGGCCAGCGCCAGCCACCCGGAACCGGTGATCAGGACGAGTACGAGGACGACGGTGGTGACCGCGGCGGAGAACCGGGGCCCACGGGGATCGAGCAGCATACGTAACAGCCTTCTCGGACGCGGCGGCGCCCGGACATTCTCGCAGATCAGACCAGGTCGGCGATAGCCGTCATCAGCTGTGACCTGGTCGGCAGCCCGCTGGCGCGCCGCACGATCCGGCCCGCGCCGTCGACCACGAGCACGGTCGGGGTGCGCCGGATGTCCAGCGCCCGGACGGTGTCGAGGTGGTGTTCCGCGTCGAGCTCGACGTGCCCGACGCCCGGGGTGCGCGACGCCACGTCCGCGCAGAGCGCGCGGGTGGCCCGGCAGGGCGCGCAGAACGCCGACGAGAACTGCACGAGCGTGACCGGCAGGCTGAGGTCGAGTTCGAGGCCGGCGAGCGCGGGATGGCCGGGAGCCGGGGCGGCCGCGTCGCGCATCCGGCCGTTCGACCGTTGCCACAGCAGGCCGAGGACAGTGGTCGCGCCGAGCACGGCCACCACGACCCAGAGCCCGGGAGACATCCGTCTACGATCCCACGACCGGCACCCCCTTGAGCAGGTCCAAGGGGATGTCTAGTTGGTCACGTCCGAACTTGCGGGGCTGGACCGGATCGTCCAGCTGGTCGACGTCGACGATCCGGTCCAGCCGGAACACCCGGGCGGCGTCGCGCAGCCGGCACCAGGCGAGCAGATACCAGCAGACCCCGCCCACGTACCCGATCGGCTCGACGACCCGCTTCGACTGCACGCCCTGTTTGTCCAGGTAGACCAGGCGGAGCGCCCGGCCGGCGGTGAGCGCCTCGGCGATGGCCCGGGGCACCGGCGTCGACGGCGGGCCGACCATGTGCACCCGTTCGGCCAGGTCCCGGGTCGCGGACACCTCAGCCGGGGGCATCACGGCCAGCAGCTTGTGCAGGGCGGCCCGCGCGGCCTCCTCGAACGGCGTGCCGCCGAGCTTGTGCAGCGCCACGGCCATCGCGATCGCCTCGCCGGGGGTCACGTTCACCGGCGGCAGGGTGTGGCTGCGGTCGAGCGCGTAGCCCCCGGTGCGGCCCGGTTCCGCGTAGATCGGCACCCCGGACTGCTGCAACGCCGACAGGTCGCGCTCCACGGTCCGGGTGGACACCTCGAACCGGGCCGCCAGCCAGCGCGCGCTGCGGGGGCGGGGCGCGACGGCGCGGAGCTCCTCGACGAGCGCGTAGAGCCGGTCGGTGCGGTTCATGCCGGCACCGTACCGGCGGGGTGTGACAGTGTGCCGGACACGCATGAACCGCCAGGAGGGACGCCAGCGCGGTTGCCCGCTCACAACGGAAATGTCACACCCTCGCGCTAGGTTGGCTGTCGTGCGCCTTCGGTACAACTTTCGGCTCTACCCGAGCCCCAGCCAGGTCGCCAAGTTGGCGCGGGTGTTCGGGTGCGTCCGTGTTGTGTTCAATGACGCCGTGGCCCTCCGCCGATCGTCCCATTGTCGAGGCGAGAGGTTGTCGGACACCGAGATCCAGCGCCGGGTGATTACGGCGGCTAAGAAGTCTCCCCAGCGGGCGTGGCTTGGTGAGGTTTCCTCGGTGGCGCTGATCCAGGCTGTCGGGGACGCTCATGCCGCCCACAAGAACTTCATGGATTCGGTCACCGGGGGCCGTCGTGGTCGGAGGCTCGGGCCTCCACGGTTTCGCAGCCGCCGCGACCATCGCCAGTCGTTCCGGCTCACCCGCAACGGGTTCACCGTGCGCCCGAACGGCACGTTGTACGTCGCCAAGGTTGGCAACATCGCGGTGCGCTGGTCTCGGGAACTGCCGTCAGCGCCATCGTCGGTCACAGTCGTCCGTGATGTGACGGGGCGATATTTCGCGTCGTTCGTCGTGGATGTCGAACCGACGATTCTGCCGGGGTCAGAGACGGAGATCGGGATCGATCTGGGACTGTCCTCCTACGCGGTGACCTCCAGGGGGCAGGTCATTCGGAATCCACGTTTTCTCCGGAATCACGAACGGCGATTGCGCCGAGCGCAGCGGGAAGTCTCGCGCAAGGTGAAGGGGTCGAACAACCGGGCCAAGGCCCGTGTCAAGCTCGCTCGTGCCCACGCAAGGGTGCGGGATTGTCGGCGAGACTGGATGCACAAAGAGACGACCAGGCTGGTCCGTGAGAACCAAGCGGTGTACCTGGAAGACCTGGCGGTGTCCGGCCTCGCACGCACACGAATGGCCAAGAGCGTGTACGACGCCGGGTGGGGCATGTTCCGGCGGTTCCTTGAGTACAAGGCCGCAAAGCATGGTCGACATGTCGGTGTCATCGGCCGGTTCGAACCGACCACCCGCCGCTGCTCGACCTGCGGGGTCGTCGGGGACAAGAAGCCGCTGTCCGTGCGCTCCTGGATCTGCCAGCACTGTGATGCCCATCACGACCGTGATCGCAACGCAGCGAGGAACATCCTCGCCGCTGGACAGGCGGAGAGGCTAAACGCCTGTGGAGGTGGCAGAAGACCTGGCCTTGGCCGGGCAGCCACTGGTGAAACAGGAACCCGCCGAGACGACATCGCGAGCTTCACGCGATGCGTGGCAGGGATCCCCGCCCGGTAGGCGGGGTGGATGTCAAATCAATCTCCGACAGGACGTTGTCGCGGACGCCGTCGAGGCTTGCCCCATTGCACGACCGCGATCACCCCCGATCGCGGAACTACAGCGGGAGGAAGCCATGTCCGAGTGGCAGAACGGGATCGGCTGGTTCGAGATCGGCACCGACGACGTCGGCGGCACGGAGGCGTTCTACGGCTCGGTGTTCGGCTGGCGGTTCTCCGAGCAGGCGCCGTACCGCAAGGTCAGCACGCCGGCCAAGCGGTCGATCGAGGGCGGGGTGTTCGCGACCGGGGGCCACACGCCCAACTACGCGACGTTCTACATCGTGGTCGACGACGTGCCCGCCACGTGCGCGGCGGCGGAGGCGGCGGGCGGCAAGGTCCTGGTCCCGGCCCAGGACGGCGACAACGGGCTGGTCTTCGCGCACCTGTCCGACCCGACCGGCAACCACATCGCCGTGTACAGCCCCCAGAACGGCAAGGACGTCTAGACGGGTACGGCGCCCCCCGGCCCTTACCTCGCGGCCGGGGGTCCCGCCGGCCGGCGCGCTGGCTAGGCTGGCAGCGTGACGCGGACGCTGGTGATCGAGAACGACCCGAAGGACGACCTGCGCAGGCTCGGCGACTGGCTGACCGGCGGGGGGCTGGAGCTGGAGGTGCTGCGCCCGCACGCCGGCGACGCCCTGCCGGAGACCCTGGAGGGCTACGCCGCGTTCGTGGTGATGGGCGGCGCGCAGGACGCGTACGAGGCCCCGGACGGCACCCCGGGCGCCCCGTGGTTCCCCGCGCTGGAGCGGCTGTTCCGCAAGGCCGTCAAGGACCGGGTGCCGACCCTGGGCGTGTGCCTGGGCGCGCAGATCCTCGCCCAGGCGATGGGCGGCACGGTCGAGCGCGCGCACAACGGGCCGAACATCGGGGCCCGGTTCGTGGCGCGCCGCGACGCCGCCGAACGCGACGCGCTGTTCGCCGAGATCCCGCTCGGGCCGGACGCGTTGCAGTGGCACTTCGACGAGATCACCGAGCTGCCGTTGAACGCGACCCTGCTGGCCGCCTCGCCGCGCTGGCCGAACCAGGCGTTCCGGGTCGGCGACCGGGCGTGGGGGCTCCAGTTCCACATCGAGTGCGACGTCGACATGATCCGGGTCTGGGCGACCAACGACGCGGAAACCCTCCAGGAGCTGGGTACGGACGCGGAGACCGTCATCGCCGGGTGCGCCGCCGTCATGGACGACGTCCGGGAGACGTGGCAGCCGTTCGCCGAGCGGTTCGCGAAGCTGGCCCAGGGGAAGAGCCCGGGGCCGCTGACCCTGATCGACCTGCCGCCCCGGTAATGCGCCCCGCGGACCCCGAGCTCGCCGCCCGGCAGCTCCAGCGCCTCGCCGAGGCGGGTGTGCCCGGCGTGCCCGCCCCGCGCCTCCTGGCGGTGCTGGGGGCGTCGTCGGCGCTCGGGGACCACCTGATCGCGTACCCGGAGGACATCGCCGCCCTCGACGGTCCCGTACCGGTGCTCGGGGACCTCAAGCGCGACTACCGGCGCTCGCTGCTGCGGATCGCGGCCGACGACCTGGTGGGCGCGGCGGACACCGAGGCGACGATGGGCGCGCTGGCGGGCCTGGCGGACCGGACGCTGTCCGACGCGCTGCCCCCGGGGACGACGCCGGGCGCCGAAGCCGCGCAGCCCGAGACCCCGACTGTGCCGGCCGGGTTCGCCGACGCCCCGGTGCTCGATCCCCGGTTCGCGACACCGGCGGAACCCGCCCTCGTGACGCCCATGTTCCAGCTGGCCGTCATCGCGATGGGCAAGTGCGGGGCGAACGAGCTCAACTACGTCAGCGACGTGGACGTCATCTTCGTCGCGGAGGGCGACCTGACCGCCGCGACGGCCGCCGCCGCCGAGATGATGACCCGGTGCGGGACCGCCGCCTGGCCGGTCGACGCGGGCCTGCGCCCCGAGGGCCGCAGCGGGCCCCTGGTGCGCAGCCTGGCCAGCCACGCCGCGTACTACCGCAAGTGGGCGCACACCTGGGAGTTCCAGGCCCTGCTCAAGGCCCGGCACGCAGCCGGCGACCCCGCGCTCGGCCGGGAATGGCTCGACGACGTCACCCCGCTGGTCTGGCGGGCCGGCGACCGGCCGAACATCGTCGAGGACGTGCGCGCGATGCGCCGCCGGGTCGAGGCGCACAACCGGGCCGGCGAACGGGAGATCAAACTCGGGCCGGGCGGGCTGCGCGACATCGAGTTCACGGTGCAGCTGTTGCAGCTCGTGCACGGCCGGGCCGACGAGTCGCTGCGCTCGGCGGGCACCCTGCCGGCGCTGCGCGCGCTGACGGCCGGCGGTTACGTGGGCCGGGCCGACGGCGAGATCCTGGAGCAGGCGTACCTGTTCCTGCGGACCGTCGAGCACCGGCTCCAGCTGCAACGCCTGCGCCGCACGCACACCGTGCCGTCCGACGCGCACGGGCTGCGCTGGCTCGCCGGTTCGCTGGACTGCACGGTCGAGGCGTTCGACGTCGAGTGGCGCCGGCACGCGCGCGAGGTGCGCCGGCTGCACGAGAAGCTGCTGTACCGGCCGCTGCTGGAGGCCGTCGCCAAGGTGCCGACGGAGGGGCTGCGGCTCACCGCGAAGGCGGCCGGCGACCGGCTGGGCATCCTCGGGTTCGCCGACCCGGCCGGCGCGCTGAGGCACATCGAGTCCCTGACCGGTGGCGTGACCCGCACCGCGGCCATTCAGAAGACCCTGCTGCCGGTACTCCTCGCGGAGTGGGCCGACGCGCCCTCCCCGGATCAGGGCCTGCTCGCCTACCGCCAGGTGTCCGAGAAGCTCGGCTCCACGCCCTGGTATCTGCGGCTGCTCCGCGACGAGGGCCCGGTCGCGCTCCGGCTGGCCCGGCTGCTGGGCCTGTCCCGCTACGTCACCGACCTGCTGGCCCGCGACCCCGAGGCGCTCCGGCTGCTGGCGGACGACCGCGAGCTGGTGCCCAGTACCCCCGAAACCCTGCGGCGGGGACTCGAGGCCGCGGTCGCCCGGCACACCTCGGCCGAGTCGGCGGTGCTGGCGATCCGCGCGCAGCGCCGCCGGGAACTGCTGCGGATCGCGTGCGCGGACATGCTCGGCAAGCTCGACCCGGCCGCCGTCGGCCGGGCGCTGTCGGATGTCACCGACGCGGTGCTCGACGCCACGGTCCGGGTCGCCGGGCCGCCCGGCCGGTTCGCGATCATCGGCATGGGCCGGCTCGGCGGCGCGGAACAGAGCTTCGGCTCCGACGTGGACGTGCTGTTCGTCTGCGATGACGGCGAGGAACAGCAGGGCATGTGGGTCGCCGAACAGGTCCGCAAGCTGCTCGGCGCGCCCTCGGCCGACCCGCCGCTGATCATCGACGCCGGGTTGCGCCCCGAGGGCCGGCAGGGGCCGCTGGTGCGCAGCCTGACGGCCTACCGGCAGTACTACGCCAAGTGGGCCCAGGTCTGGGAGGTACAGGCCCTGCTGCGCGCCCGACCGGTGGCAGGCGACCCGGAGCTGGGCGCGGAGTTCGTCGCGCTGGCCGACAAGGTGCGCTACCCGGCGCAGGGGCTCACCCCGGCCCAGGTCACCGAGATCCGCCGGATCAAGGCCCGGGTCGACGGCGAACGGCTGCCCCGGGGCGCGGACCCGGCCACGCACGTCAAGCTCGGCCGGGGCGGGCTCGCCGACATCGAGTGGACCGTGCAGCTGCTCCAGCTCCGGCACGGCGTCCGGGGCACGTCCACCCTGGCGGCCCTGGCCGCGCTCGGCCTGGACGCGGCCGACGAGGAGGCGCTGCGCGAGTCCTGGCTGCTCGCCAGCAGGGTCCGCGACGCGCTGATGCTGATCCGGGGCAGGCCCGGGGACCAGCTGCCCCGGCACGGGGTGGAACTGGCCGGCATCGTCCGGGTCCTCGGCCGGTCGGGGGACCCGCAGGAGTTCGTCGAGGAGTACCTGCGCACCGCCCGGCACGCGCGCGCCGTCGTCGAGCGGCTGTTTTATCAGTAACTGTGCTGCGGTTGTCCTCTTTCGGGCTAGCTGGAGACCCTGAAGAGGCCCGGGCCGGGTACCTCCGCGGTGGTCCAGCCGCCCGGCCCGGGCGTCAACGTCCCGCCCGGCATCCGCAACCAGCGCGAGTACCGCACCCGGATCACGCGGCTGCCCGCCGCCTCGGCCGCGAAGGTGACACTGACCGCGTCCGCCTCGATGAACCCGGCGACGACCGGCTCGGGGTTCGCGACCGCGTACAGCCGCCAGTGCGCGTCGCGCCACACCTCCGTCAGGTACGGCAGACCCGACCTGACCAGGGCGGCCTCGGGGCGGGCCAGCCAGGACGGCTCCGCGTCGGACACGGCCACGTGGCTCACCGCGTTCTCGCGCAGCCAGGCCCGGTAGTCGTCCGGGGTGAGCTTCGTGCCGCCGGGGAGGTTCTCGTACAGCAGCGGGTTGCGTTCCAGGTCGAGTTGCCGGAGCCAGCCCCGGGCGAGCGGGGCGACGTACGCGGCCTCCCAGTAGTTCCGGGTCGGGACGACCTCGGTGCGGGTGGCGCGGTGGGTTCGGAGGGCCTCGGTGAGGGGGGTGTAGAAGGACTTCCCGTTGGCGGGGTTGCCGGCGTCGCGCAGGTCGGCGACGACCACGGGCGGCGCGAGCCAGAAGGCGACGGCAGCTGTCACGAGGAGTACGCCCCACCGGAGCCGGTCCGTGGTCCAGGGCCCCGTGGGGGCGGTGGCGCGTCGCCGGAAGGGGAGGTCGCCGGTCGCGGCCAGGATCGGGAGGGCGAACATCACCGCGAGGCGGGTCGCGTTCAGGCCCACCGGGGTGTCGATCAGGAACGCCGCCAGGACGCCCGCCGCCGACAGCACCGCGCCCACCCGGACCGGGCGGTGCACCGCGAACACGGCCACCAGCAGGGACGCGATCACGGCCCCCCGGGTGTCGCGGGCGCTGATGTTCATCACGCCGCCCTCGCCGAACAGCAGGCCCGTCAGGCCCAGGCCGAGCGCGCCGACCCCCGCGAGCACCGCCCCGGCGCGGTGCCGGGTCACGAGCAGGGCCGTGCCGGCCAGGCCGACGAACAGGCCGGCGACCGGGCTGGTCAGGCCGGCGAGGAGGCCGGCGGTGGCGGCACCGCCGTACCGGAGGAAGGGGTTCTTCGCGGTCAGCGCCAGGAGGGCGAGTAGCCCGAACGCGACGCCGAGGCCGTAGGTGACCCGGCCCGAGGCCAGGTTGCCCGCGACGCACACCGCGCCGACCACGCCCCCGAGCGCCGGCCGCCGGACATCCACCCGGACCAGGAGGGCGGCGAAGGCCAGTGCCGCCGTGAGGAGGGACAGGACCGCGACGGTACCGGTGCCCAGCGTCCCCATCAGCGCCGGCGACACGAGGCTGTAGCCGAACTGGTCGATGCCGCCGTACCAGCGCAGGTCGATCGGGGTCAGACCGTGCGCGGCGAAGAAGTCGGCCCGGGCCACCTGCGCGGACAGGTCGGTCCCCAGGGGCGGGGCGAGCAGGTACGCCACCGACAGCGCGGCCGCCACTCCCACGGCGGGCAGCACGGGCCGCCAACGTGCGTTCATGGCCCCCAGTCTGCCCGCCGCCGGTCCGGGGGGACGCACGGCGTGCCAGGGGGAGTGCGCGACCTGTTCGGTTACCGGGCGGGGTGGTGCACGACCTGGCTGTCCGGGCCCGGGAAGACCAGGGACTCGTGGCCGTCCTCGAACCGGACCATGTAGGGCGGCGTGCCGTCGGCTCCCCGGACCTCGATGATCTCGCCGACCCGGTCCCTGGACCCGACCGTCGCGCCGTGCACCTGGAGCCTGTCACCCACTGCGGCGTGCATGACGACCACCTCCCTTCCGAGTATGCCCAGACCGGCGCGCCCGGTGTCCGCCGTTTCGGGTCGTGACAGCATGATGCCCGTGCGGATCAGCCGATACACCGGAATGCTGGGGGCCGTGGCGCTGGCCGTGGCCGGGTACCTCGGCGGGGCGTTGCCGCACGCCGACCTGCGCTCGACCGTGCCGTCGATCCTCGGGCAGCCCCGGACGGCCGGCGCCGTCGGGCTGTTCGTGGCGGGGGTCGCCCTGTTGTCCTGGTCCTGGCTCCGGCTCGCGCCGACGACCCGGGCCGGCGCGGACGCCCGGGACCTGACGGCGCGGGCCGCGTTGTCCGTGCGGTGGGTGCTGGTCACCGCCGGGCTGTGGGCGCTGCCGCTGCTGCTGGCCCCGCCGCTGGCCAGCCGGGACGCCTACGCCTACGCGTGCCAGGGTGCGACGTACGCGGCCGGGCGCAGTCCGTACGCCGAGGGGGTCGCCGCGCTGCCGTGTCCGTGGGTGGACACGGTGTCGTTCATCTGGCGGGACACGCCGGCCCCGTACGGACCCGGGTTCGTGGTGCTCGCCGGCGCGGCGGCGGCGCTGGCCGGGGGGAGCTTGTTCGCGGCGATCGGCTGGCTGCGGCTCGTGGCGCTCGCGGGGGCGGTGCTGATCGCGTGGCGGGTGCCCGCCCTGGCCCGGGCCTGCGGCACCGACCCCGGGCGGGCGCTGTGGCTGGGTCTGGTCGCACCGCTCGTCGGGATCCATCTCGTGTCCGGGGCACACAACGACGGGTTGATGATCGGGCTGGTGGTGGCGGGGCTAGCGGCGGGGGCGCGGGCATCGGGAGCCGGGCGTTTCGGGGTCGGGGGATGGCGGGGGGTCCTCGTGGTCGGGGCGTTGCTGGGGCTGGCCCTCGCGGTCAAGGTGACCGCCGTGGTGGTGCTCCCGTTCGCGGCCCTGCTCCTCGCGGGCCCGCTCCGCAGACCGTCCGGAACCGTCGCCCGGGTGCTCACCGTCGCGGCCGGCCTGGCCGTCGTGGCCGCCGCCGTGCTCGGGCTCGTCTCGCTCGCCACCACGCTCGGCTTCGGCTGGGTCGACGGCCTGGCGAGCAGCGGCGACTCCCGGCAGTGGACCTCCCTGCCCACCGGCGTCGGCTTCGCGGTGGACTACCTGTTCCTGCCCCCGGGCCACACCTCGGTCCCGGTCACCCGGGCGATCGGCGTCGCGGTACTCGCCGTGGTCCTCGTGGTCCTGTTCCTGCGCACCGCGAACTGGCTCCCGCGCCGGGGACCCGAGGGCGTCGACCGGAACCGGCGGGGAATCGAGGGCGTCGACCTGCTGGCGCCCGAGGGCTCCGACCGCACCCGCCGGATCGTGGCGCCTGAGGGCCCCGACCGCACCCGCCGGATCGTGGCGGCGGCGGGCTGGGCCCTGGGCTGCACGGTGCTCCTGGCCCCGGTCTTCCACCCCTGGTACGCCCTCTGGCCGCTCGCCCTGCTCGCCGTCGCGGACTGGCGCCGCTGGCTCGGCTGGGTCACCACCGCGTTGGCGCTCCTCGTCCTCCCGGACGGCTTCAACCTCGCCCGGGTCACGAAGCTCCCCGGCGCGCTCCTGATGCTCGCGCTGAGCCTGTTCCTGCTGTGGCGCGCGCTACGGCTGTGGCGCGCACGGAAAGCCGGCCACCCGGCCTAGGTGCGCTTGCCTGACCGGCCCCCACGTGGGTCGGCACACAGTGGACTTCAATTTTGAACACGTTCAAGGTAACGTCTTGAACGTGTTCAATAAAACTGTGCCCCTGACTGTCGTCGTGACCGCGGCCCTGACCGGTGCCGCCGTCCTCATGCCGGTTCTCGCGGAGGTGTGCTCCGACGCGACCACGTACCGCGCGCAACCGTCGCCCGACGGGTTCGTCGAGGACGGGCCCGCGGGTTTCGGCGCGATGTTGGTGCTGCTGCTGGTGGTCGCACTCGCCGGGCTGGTGTCCGTCCCGCTGTTGTTGCGGGGGCACGCCGCGGGCCATGTGCTCGCCACGGGGTCGAACGGCTTCCTGGCGCTGTGCTGCGGGATGGTGGGCGGAGTGAGCGGTCTGCGCCCGGCCATGACGGTGTTCGCGCTGGTGACCGAAGGCCTGGCGGTGGCCGGGCTGATCGGACTGTTCCTGCCCCCGACCTTCCGCTACGCCTTCCTGGGCCGCCGACCGTCCGCGCCGGAACCCACGCCGGAACGCGCCCCGAACCCGAGTGCCTCCGCAGCCGGGCCGGATCCCACCGTAATCAGATGATGGTTTCAGTCCTGTGGGGTTTCGACGGCCGTCGACTCGTCGCGCACCCAGGACAGGTAGTCCGGGTTCCCGGCCACGATCGGCACGCAGATCACCTCGGGCACGTCGTACGTGTGCCCGGACCGGATGTGGTCCTCGAGATCCTGGTAGCGCTCGACAGTGGTCTTGAACCAGATCACGTACTCCGGCGCGGACTCCACGCTGTCCAGCCACCAGTAGATGCTCGTGATGGGCCCGACGATCTGGGCGCACGCGGCGAGCCGGCCCTCGACGGCGCTGCGGGCCAGCTCGGCGGCGGCCTGCTGGGAGGCGACCGTGGTCGACACCTGGACGAACTCGAGAGCCACGGACGTCTCCTAGAAAGTGGGGTGCGGAAACCCTATCGGTTGGCGGGAACGGCGGTCACACCCAGTTCCGCCTGGACGCGCCGGCGGATGTCGGCGACGGTGCGCGAGTCGGTGAACGCCCGGGTCACGCCGATCAGCCACGCCGCCTCGGACTCCACGGTGGGCCCGACCTCGTGCGGGGGCGCGGGCGAGGCGAGGTAGCGGTGCCCGGCCGCGTGCGCGACGAGCGCGGCGGCGACCCGGGCGGCCTCGGCGACGGTCGGGTCCTGGCCGCGGACCCAGGCGGACACGTCGGGATGGAAGTAGCCGCGCAGGGCCAGGTGCGCGTCGCGGATCTCGATCACCCTGCGGTACAGCGCGAACCCGGCGTCCCACGGCAGCCGGGAGGTGGACCGTTCCAGCGCGATCTCCGGGAACGCCGCGTGCAGGGCCGACCACAGTGGACCGAGCGCCCGGTACCGGTGCAGGGCCCGCAGCCACCGGTACGGCCGGACCAGGGTGGTGCCCCACGCGCTCAGGGTCGCACCCAGCGCCCACAGCAGCACGGCCATCGCGCCCAGCAGCGTCGACACCGGCGGCGGGTGCGCGATCTGCGGGTGGTACTGCAGCATCCGGCCCACGGCCCGCGCGGCCGTCCACGCGACCCACGCCAGGCCGAACAGGGTGCCCGACGCCACCACCCGCAGCCCGAACCGCAGCACCGGTTCCTCGGCGTGCCGGAGGTAGTGCCCGATGAGCAGGAAGAACGTGGACATGCCCCAGCCGATGTAGCTCAGGCAGATGACGGTGGCGATCGCGATCGCGGGCCGGTCGCCGTAGAGGTCGCTGAAGTGCGTCGTCGACTCCGTCGTCTCCGAGTACACGAGCACGATCATCACGGTGTACGAGACGAGGAACGCCAGCAGCGGCACCAGCGGCTGCCCCGAGCCGGCCCGGCGCGAGTGCTGCACCGTGCGCGACAGCAGCGCCAGGCACAGGCTCGCGCCCATGATCAGCCCGTTGCCGACCATCAGGCTCGTGTGCGGGACGACCTCGTAGCGGGTGGTCAGCACGACGGTGTTCGGGGCCAGCACGGCCGCGGCGGCCCCGGAGCAGACGATCGCCCCGCACAGGTACCGCAGCCCGGCCACCCCGCCACCGCGCACCAGCTTGTACCCGGACGCCAGCAGCGACACCACGAACGCCACGTACGGCACGGCCACGATCATCGGTGCTCCCGGGACTCGAACACCGACCGCAGCCGGGCCAGCCCGTCGGCGACCGTGACGTCCCGCGGCTCGGCGGGTTCGTCGGTCCGGCGCCGGTGCACCCGCCGGGCGATCAGCGACGCGATCAGCTCCGCCTCCTGCTCCTGGGTCTCCGTGTACCCGCCCCGGCCCAGTACCCGGCGGACCAGCTCGGCCGACAGGCTGGGCAGCAGCGCGCCGACGCCGTCCAGCGCCGTGGTGCCGACATGGCCCCGGACCAGGTGGCCCACCTCGTGCAGCAGGATGTGCTCCCGGTGCAGGGGGGTGGTGTCCTCCGGGTAGCAGATGTAGTCGGTGTGGTCCGTGCTCACCAGCAGCCCGCAGGCCGAGCCCGTGGGCGCGCGGACGGGCACCAGTTCGATCGGCCGGCCGCGTTGCGCCGCGAGTCCGTCGAGGAACTCGCCGACGTCGAACGGGTCGGGGATCGCCAGGTCGGAGACGGTGTCCCGGCAGCTACGCCACAGGGCGCGGTTACGCCGCACCGGGGTGCCGGCTGGCCTCGCGCCGCCCGATGGCCTCGATCATGTCACTGATCGTGCCGAGCCCCTCGGGAGACAGGGTGACAGCGCGTAACGCGACCTCGCGGACCGCCGCGTCGCGGAGCGCCCCCAGCAGGGCCAGCTCCTCGGCGATCCGGGCGCCCTGCTGGTCGTCGAAGAAGTACGCCGGGGGGACCTGGAAGAACTGCGCCAGGGCCTCCAGGTGCCGCTTGGTCGGGTTGTCGCGCCGGCCGGTGCGCAGCTGCCAGAGATACGTCGCTGAGAATGTCTCCCCGGTCGCCTCCCGGCACGCCCGCGCGACCTCCTCGTGGCTGTACTGCTCACGGTTCGGCCTCCGGACGATGTCGAAGAGCCGATCGATCTTCTCTGCCAGCGTCGACACTTCTGTCACCGCCCAACCTCCCCTGCCCGTCGTGGGGATCCATGCTAGTTGACTTCCCCCGCCCGGTCATCTCCCCTGTTCAGCCCCCATGGGTTATCGTGGGGCCAGCGCGTACCAGGACGCCACCCGCCCGCGGCAAGCACCGAGTGCACCTGGATTCCTCTCACTGTGCGTAGCTACGCGCGCCTGTCCATGTCGCGCCCGGCCGCAGCGGGCCCGGGTGACGACTGGAGGACGCATGACCAGGACCATTCCCGACAACGCCGACCTCGGGCAGCTCCGGGCCCAGGCCAAGGAGCTGCGCCGCGCGGCCGGCAACGGCAACCCGGCGGCGCTGGCCCGGATCCGCGCCGTACTGCCGGGGGCCGGCCCCGACCTGTCCCTGCGCGACGCCCAGTTCACGGTCGCCCGCGAGTACGGGCTGCCCGGGTGGCGCGAGCTCGCCGCGGCCGTGGTCGCCCAGCAGAGCGGCGGCAAGGACCTGCACCGCTGGTTCGGGGTCGAACTCAACAACGGCACCTGGGACGTCCTCGACAGCGGACTGTCCGAGCACAGCCCCGTCGGCGACCGCGAACAGGCCCTCTACGCCGCCTACGCCTCCACCTACCACTGGATGCAGATCGGGACGGTCGCCAACCAGGGCCGGGGCGAGTACATGATCGCCAGTGTCGCCGCCGCCGTCGGGCTGGTGGACGTCGCCGCCCGGCACGCGGCCCGGTACGCCGAACTGATCGCCGCGCACCCGGCGGCCTTCGCGGACTGGGACCGGGCGTTCGCGGCCGAGGGGCTGGCCCGGGTGGCGGCCCGGTCCGGTGCCCGGGACGCGGCGGCGCTGCGGGGCGAGGCGGAGAAGCTGGCCGCGGAACTGGCCGACCCCGAGGACCGGCGGATCGTGCAGGAACGGCTCGCGCGCGGGCCGTGGGACCGGGCGGCCACGACCACCGGGGGGACCGGGGCCGGCGTGGGAAGTAGTGGACAAGTCCAGTAGGTGAAGGCGCGGGCGGGGGTCGACCGGCCCCCGTCCGCCGCATCCTGGGGTGGTCGTCTTCGACCCTTCAGGAGGACATCCATGAGTTCCACCCTTGCCCGGCTCGGCGTCGCCGGTGCCGCGCTCGTGGCCGCCGTCGGCCTCGGCGCGGCTCCGGCCCAGGCGGCCGGCCCGCTGTCCATCTACGCCAACTGCGAGGACGGCGCCAACTACTACAACACCTGTTACGTGTACGTCTCCGGCGGCACCGGGCCCTACGCCGTCCGGTGGGACCGCAACTCCCAGTACCAGCCGGGGCTGGACGGGCTGACCCAGTTCAGCTACACCTGCCAGCCGCGCTCCGTGCAGCCGTCGTGGCGGGTGACCGTCACCGACGTCACCGGCGCGAAGGTCAACAGCGCGCAGCTCTACGCCGGGTGCAACCTGAACCCGACCTGACCGGGACGCGAAAGTGGGGCTCCCTGGTCACCGGGGAGCCCCACTCCGACGTTCGACTGCGTCAGCAGTCGTAGTACATGGCGAACTCGTGCGGGGTAGGCCGCAGGCGAACCGGGTCGATCTCGTGGGCCTTCTTGTACTCGATCCACGTCTCGATCAGGTCCGGCGTGAACACGCCACCCTCGAGCAGGTACTCGTGGTCCGCCTCCAGCGCCGCGAGCACCTCCTCCAGCGAACCGGGGACCTGCTTGACCTGCGCGTGCTCCTCCGGCGGCAGCTCGTAGAGGTCCTTGTCGATCGGGGCCGGGGGCTCGATCTTGTTCTTGATGCCGTCGAGGCCGGCCATCATCATGGCCGCGAACGCCAGGTACGGGTTCGCCGACGGGTCCGGCACCCGGAACTCGACGCGCTTGGCCTTCGGGTTCGTGCCGGTGACCGGGATCCGGGTGCACGCGGAGCGGTTGCGCTGCGAGTAGACCAGGTTGACCGGGGCCTCGTAGCCGGGCACGAGGCGCCGGTAGGAGTTGATGGTCGGGTTGGTGAACGCCAGCAGCGAGGGCGCGTGGTGCAGCAGGCCGCCGATGTACCAGCGGGCCAGGTCGGACAGGCCGCCGTAGCCGGCCTCGTCGTAGAACAGCGGCTCGCCGCCGAGCCACAGGCTCTGGTGGGTGTGCATGCCCGAGCCGTTGTCGCCGAACAGCGGCTTCGGCATGAACGTGACGGTCTTGTTGGCCTGCCACGCGGTGTTCTTGATGATGTACTTGAACAGCTGGACCTGGTCGCCCGCGTTCAGCAGCGTCGAGAACCGGTAGTTGATCTCGGCCTGGCCGCCGGTGCCGACCTCGTGGTGCGCCCGCTCGATGACGAAGCCGGCGTCGATCAGGTTCGTCGACATCGCGTCGCGCAGGTCGGCCTGGTGGTCGACCGGGGGCACCGGGAAGTAGCCGCCCTTGTACTTGGTCTTGTAGCCGAGGTTGCCACCCTCCTCCTCGCGACCCGAGTTCCACGCGCCCTCTTCGGCGTCGATGTGGTAGTACCCGGAGTGCGCGTTCGTGTCGTGGCGGATCGAGTCGAAGATGTAGAACTCGGCCTCCGCCCCGAAGAACGCGGTGTCGGCGATGCCGGAGGAGGCCAGGTACGCCTCGGCCTTCTTCGCGACGTTGCGCGGGTCGCGGCTGTACGCCTCGCGGGTGAACGGGTCGTGCACGAAGAAGTTCAGCGCGAGGGTCTTCTGCGAGCGGAACGTGTCGATGAACGCCGTCGTCACGTCCGGGAGCAGGAGCATGTCCGACTCGTGGATCGACTGGAAGCCGCGGACGGACGAACCGTCGAACGCGAGGCCGTCGGTGAACACCGACTCGTCGAAGGAGGCGGTGGGCACGTTGAAGTGCTGCATCGTGCCCGGAAGGTCGCAGAACCGGACATCGACAAACTTTACGTCCTCGTCCTTGAGGTAACTCAGCAGTTCTTCCGGGTTGGCGAACACAGCAGTCCTCCGTTTACGAGCCAGGGGGCTTGACTGCCTGTGACAGTATGACCTGCTCGTTGCCCCGCCATGTCCCAAATGTTTCGGGCGTGTTACACGGGCGACGTGCGCCTGGGGCGGCCCCGCGCCCGGCGGGTACGCTGCGGAATCATGGCCGAAGATACCCCCGTCGAACTCGCCTCGATGAACCAGCGGTTCGGTGCCCTGTTGATCGACTGGCTGCTGTGTCTGCTCATCGTCTGGCCGTTCAGCCAGCCGGGCTGGATGGGTACGTGGGCGCTGTTGGTGCTGGTCGCGGAGTACACCTTCTTCGTGGGTCTGTTCGGTCAGACCCCCGGGATGCGGGTGCTGCGGATCCAGTGCGCGCTGGTACCCGACGGCGGCCCGATCGGCATCCCGCGGGCGCTGGCCCGGGGCGTGCTCCTCGCGCTGCTGATCCCCGCCGTGATCATGGACGACTACGGCCGCGGCCTGCACGACCGCTGGGTCGGCTCCATCATGATCAAGGCCTAGCCGGGTACCCGCGCCGCGTACCCGTCGAAAGGGTTGGAAAAAGGGGCCGCCCGATCGCCGGGCGGCCCCTTCTCCGTGTCCTGCTACCGGCCCCGGGTGGCCCCGCGCGGCGGCTTCATGTTCTTCGGGATCGGACCCTTCGGCATCGCCGGCCGGCCCGCGCCGAGCGCCGTCAGTCGGGTCTCCAGGGCGTTGACCTGCTTGCCCGTGATGTTGCGGGGCAGCTTCATCATCGACATCCGCAGCTTGCGCAGCGGGACGGTGTCCGCCTCGTTGCCGACGATGAAGTCGTAGACGGGGGTGTCGCCGACGACCCGGCCCAGCTTCTTCTTCTCCTGGGCGAGCATGCTCTTCAGCCGCGCCGGGGCGCCCTCGGCGACCAGGATCACGCCGGGCCGGCCGATCACCCGGTGCACGAAGTCGTTCTGCGTGGTGAGCTGCACGGCCGGGGTCACCCGCCAGTCGCCGCGCATCATCTCCAGGATCTGGGCGGCCGCCCCGGGCTGGCCCTCGGCCTCGGCCATCATCGCCGTGTTGGACCGCAGGTTCAGCACGAGCATCACGCCCAGCAGCGCGAGCAGGACGCCCGTCGGCGCCCACAGCCACGAGTCCAACAGCCACACGAGCAGACCCGCGATGAGTACGGGGACGAGCACCGCGACGGCGACGAGCGGAACGAACAGCTTGTCGCGCTTCGCGGTGAACGCGAAGACCATCCCGATCTGCTTCAACCGGTCGCGGAGGGAAACTTTTTGGGTTTGTGGGGCCTTGGCCATGCCGAGAGTCTAGTTCCCGATCACGGAGCGGGTGAGGTGGCCCGGGGCCGCTACAGTCTCGGGCGTGAATCACCCGCCACCGCCCTATGGATATCCGCCTCCGTACCCGGTTTATCCGGGCCGGCCGCCGCGCCGCCGGTCCCGGGCCAGCGGTAGCGTGCTGCTGCCCATCCTCGGCGTCAGCCTGGCGGCCCTCGGCGTGCTCGCCCTGCCGTGGAGCGAGGGCGTCTGGATCTACGACATCATCGGCGAGGTCGGCAAGGAGACCCGCCCCGGCGTCGGCGTGTCGTACGCGGTCGCGTTCGCCATCCCGTCGCTGTTCTTCGGCGCGATGCTCGCCTTCGCCGCGAACCTGGACTCGGCGGTGCTCCGCTGGCTGAACTTCGGCATCGGCGCGGTCATCGTCTGCGGGTTCGGCGGCCTGGCCATGTTCGTCTCGGGCGTGGGCGAGGCGGTGGTGGCCTCCAGCGGCAGCGAGTACTCGACCAACGGCGCGGTCACCGGGATCATCGCCGGGGTCACGATCGTGTGGTTCCTGCTGCTGCTCGGGTTCGCGTTCATCCGGGGGCTGGCGCTGCGGATCATCGGCGGCCTGATGCTGCTGGGGTACGCGTTGTTCGCCGCCCTGGCCATCACGGACCTGTACGCGGACGGCTCGGCGGACCCGTACCCGTGGGCGTTCCTGCCGGCCCTGGGCTGGCTCCTGTGCGCGATCGGCGCCTTCAGCGGCCCGAAGTACTACTACGCCTAGTGGGTGGGGCCCGCTGAGGGCGACGATGCGCGCGTTGCGGAGGTCCCGGCATACAACACCGGTATGCCGAAACCTCCGCGCCTTCGCCTCCCCGCCCTCAGCGGGCCAAGGCGTCAGATCAAAGACGAGAGCCGGAGCGCATGCGCTCCGGCTCTCGTGTCGCTAGGTGGATCAGGACGCGACGCGCGCGTCCAGCGCCTGCTGGAACAGCCGGCCCGCGCGGTAGCTCGACCGGACCAGCGGCCCGGACATGACCCCGGCGAAGCCCATCTGCAGGGCCTCCTCCTGGAGCTCGACGAACTCCTCCGGCTTCACCCACCGGCTGACCGGGTGGTGCTTCGGCGAGGGCCGCAGGTACTGCGTGATCGTGATCAGCTCGCACCCGGCGTCCACGAGGTCGCGGAGCGCCTGGGTGATCTCCTCGCGCTCCTCGCCCATGCCCAGGATCAGGTTGGACTTGGTGACCAGGCCGGCCTTGCGCGCCTCGGTGATGACGCTCAGCGAGCGGTCGTACCGGAACGCGGGGCGGATCCGCTTGAAGATCCGGGGCACGGTCTCGAGGTTGTGCGCGAGCACCTCGGGCCGGCTGTCGAAGACCTCGGCCAGCTGGTCGGGCTTCGCGTTGAAGTCGGGGATGAGCAGCTCGACGCCGCAGCCGGGCAGGAGCTGGTGGATCTGGCGGACGGTCTCCGCGTACAGCCAGGCGCCGCCGTCGGGCAGGTCGTCGCGGGCCACGCCGGTGATCGTCGCGTACTTGAGCTCCATCTGGGCGACCGACTCGGCCACCCGACGGGGCTCGTCGGCGTCGAAGTCGGCCGGCTTCCCGGTGTCGATCTGACAGAAGTCACATCGCCGGGTGCACTGGTCGCCACCGATGAGGAACGTGGCCTCCCGGTCCTCCCAGCACTCGTAGATGTTGGGACAGCCGGCCTCCTGGCAGACTGTGTGCAGGCCCTCACGCGTGACAAGATTGCGAATCTGGGTGTATTCGGGACCCATCTTCGCCTTGATCTTGATCCACGGAGGCTTGCGCTCGATCGGGGTCTCGGCGTTACGGGCCTCGACCCTCAAAAGGCGTCGTCCTTCTGGGCTCACCACAGTCACGTCGGTCAGCCTACGCCCGGCCAACCCCCACCTGAACGGGCGTGTTACCGGGCTCACCACGGCGTGTCTTATGTCCTTGACAACACTCCGCGTCCGTTCGCTACTCTCTGTGTCGCAGGGTGCCAGCGACTGACAACCGCCTCTGGCCCTGCCGTCCGGCCCACGCACGGGCCGACTGAGGCCGCCACGAGGCGGCGAAGGTGTGGTGGTACCGCGAAGCGCCCCATCGCCCACACCTCCGGGGAGTAGTTCCCACAGGAGGTGTCATGCAACGCGTTCTCTCGTCCCAACTCGCCGCCCACGTGGGCCAGCGGGTCAGGATCGCCGGCTGGACCCATCGCCGCAGAGTACTCAAATCGGTCGCTTTCCTCATTGTTCGGGACCGTGAGGGCCTCGCCCAGGTGGTCGTGACCACCCCGGGCGCGCTCGACGGGTTCGGCGAGGAGACCGTGGTCGGGGTCGTCGGCACGGTCACCGCGAACCCGTCCGCCCCGGGCGGGGTGGAGCTCACCGAGCCCGAGATCGAGCTGCTGTCGGAGCCCGTCCGCGAGCTGCCGGTGGAGCTGTTCCGGCCCGAGTTGGGCGTCACCCTCCCGACGCTTCTCGACCATGCCGCCGTCACCCTCCGTCATCCCAGCCGGCAACGGATCTTCGAGCTGTCGGCGGCCGCGATCCGGGGTTTCCGGCGGGTGCTGGACGCCCAGGGCTACACCGAGGTCTGCACGCCCAAGATCGTCGGCTCGGCGACCGAGTCCGGCGCGAGCGTTTTCAAGATCGACTACTTCGGGGGTACGGCCTACCTCGCCCAGTCGCCCCAGTTCTACAAGCAGACGATGGTCGGCGTGTTCGAACGCGTCTACGAGATCGGCCCGGTCTTCCGCGCCGAACCGCACGACACGTCCCGCCACCTGGCCGAGTACGTCTCGCTCGACGTCGAACTGGGCTTCATCTCCGACCATCGCGAGGTGATGGCCGTGCTCCGCGACGTCGTCGCCGGCATGGTCGCCGAGGCCGACGGGCTGGGCTTCGACCTGCCGAAGGTGCCCGCCGAGATCCCGGTCCTGCACTTCTCGGAGGCCCTGGCCATCGCGGGCGCGGACCCGTCCGAGCAGGACCTGTCCCCGGCCGACGAACGCGCCGTGGGGGAGTGGGGCCTGCGCGAACACGGTTCGGACTTCGTGTTCGTCGAGGGCTACCCGACCCTCAAGCGCGCCTTCTACACCCACCCGGACCCGGACCGCGCCCCGTACTCCCGGGGCTTCGACCTGCTCTTCCGCGGCCTCGAACTGGTCAGCGGCGCCCAGCGCCTGCACAGGTACGCCGACTACGTCGCCACCCTGACCGCCCGCGGCGAGGACCCGGCCCCGTACGAGAGCTACCTGGAGGTGTTCCGCCTCGGGATGCCCCCGCACGGCGGGTTCGCGATCGGGCTCGAACGGTTCGTGATGCAGCTGATCGGCGCGTCCAACATCCGCGAGGTCACCCTCTTCCCGAGGGACCTGCACCGCGTGACCCCGTAGCCGGACGGTGGTGGCGACCTTCCACGGGTCGCCACCACGCCGGTGGCCGGGTCAGAACCGCCAGCCGTGCGTGACCGACCGCAGGCCGGTGCGCACCGGGCCGGTCAGGTCGGTGGCGATCGAGCGGACCAGGGGGACGGCCAGGTAACCGAAGATCGCGGCGATGTAGACGATCGCCACCCAGCCCCGCCAGTCCGGCCCCTGGTGGAACACGAGCGGGTACCACAGCGCGGAGAACTCGGGCGTGTAGTGGCAGAAGGCCTCGTACGCCATCGTGTCCCGCGAGCACTGTTCCGGGTACGCCGCCGAGGTGAACGCCGCCCCGCACACCGCCACCCAGCACGACAGCGCCCACGCGCCCAGCGTCAGGAGCCGCACCCACAACGCGGCGCCGAGGTCCCAGAGCCGCACGGCCAGCGCCAGGGACGCGGGCAGCGAGGCGAACAGCAGGAACCTCGGGCCCCAGGTGAGGCCGCCGTACCAGGCCCACCAGGGCGCGTACACCAGGATCAGGCCGGCGAGGAAGAGCAGCCACCAGCCGTACAACCGGAACAGGGTCGTGTCGGGGGACAGGGTGAAGCGGCGCATGGCGGAGCGGACCGGCAGCAGCAGGCCCGGGGCGAAGAACACGAGGCCCTTGCCGAACGAGAGCAGCAGGGAGAGCAGGCCGAGGAAGAACGGATAGCTGAACCCGGGCAGTCCGGAGTACGGCATGATCGTCCGGTAGCCGGCGTTGCCCTCGTAGCCGCTGGCGAACGGGGAGCCGCGCCGCGCCCAGCTCTCGGCCAGCATCAGCGCGCCGGCGGCGACCAGCACCAGGGCGTAGCGCAGCCGTCTGGTCTCCAGGCCGCGCCGGGCCAGGACCAGGCCGAGCCCGAGGGCCGCCGCCGGGGTGTTGACGACGCCGAGCACCGCCGCCGTCCAGCCGAAGGCGATCCCGGCGCGCACGGCCACCGCGACCAGGCCGATCCCGACGCCCATCGACGTGTACACCTCGGCGTTGAAGCCGGTGACGTGCGCCGAGTACATCGAGCCGGCGATCAGGACCAGGAAGAACCGGCGGAGCAGCGCCCCGGGCAGGTGGTCGCGGAGCAGCAGCCACGCGGCGAGCAGCCCCAGGGCGAACAGCAGCGTGTTGTACACCTGGGTCCACGCCGCCGCGTGCCCCAGCAGGTGGCCGATGAGGAACAGCTGGCCGGCGAACAGGGGGCCGACCAGCGAGTACTCGTTGCCGATCAGGTCGCCGCGCAGCACCAGGGCGGTCAGCGCCTCGTACCGCTTGGAGGCGTCGCCGCCGATGTTGTGCGGCAGGACGAACAGGAACCCTGCTAGACCGAGGACGATGAGGACCGTCTCGGTGACCGCCAGGATCCGTGCGCGCCGCATTCTTTGAGAATCTAGGGCAGGAGCATGCCCAGATGGCGTTCCACGACGGGCAACACTTCGGAAACTGTCACGTCCCGCCCCAGTTCCTGGGTGAGGGAGGTGACGCCCGCGTCGCGGATACCGCACGGCACGATCTTGTCGAAGGCCGTCATGTCCGGGTCGCAGTTGATCGAGAACCCGTGCTGGGTGACCCCGGAGGCAACCCGGATCCCGATCGCGGCGAGCTTGCGGTCGGGGCCGCGCTCGTCCTCGAGCACCCAGACGGCGCCCCGGCGTTCCTTGCGCTCGGAGATGGTCGCGGTGGCGACGCCGAACTCGGCGAACACGGCGACGAGCATGGCCTCGACCCGGTGTACGTACGCGATCACGTCGAGCCGGGTGTCGAGCTTCATGATCGGGTACCCCACGAGCTGGCCGGGGCCGTGCCAGGTGATCTTGCCGCCCCGGTCCACGTCGATCACCGGGGTGCCGTCCACGGGGCGGTCCCAGGGCTCGGTGCGCTTGCCCGCCGTGTACACGCTCGGGTGCTCCAGCAGCAGGATCGTGTCGGGGGTCGAGCCCGCGACCACGGCGTCGTGGATCCGGCGCTGTTCGTCCCACGCGGTCATGTAGTCCACGACCCCGGCGCGGACCACGGTTATCGGCGCTGTCTGTGTCACGGACGAAGCCTATCGCGCGCCACCGGCAGTCCATTATCTGTACAACTCGGCACGTCTAACCGTTCCGTCCCGGGGGGCATGCTTGTACATTTACATGCATGACTGCCTGACCCGGACCGGGGGCAGGAGAGCGTCGGCGGGTGGTGGCACACAGGTGCCGTCGACGTGACCCGGAGAGGAGTGCTGCGTAACTTTTGTCCGGCTGGTACGTTCCTTATTGAAAATGGGTATCACTACCGGAGTACACAATGAAGATCGCCTTCGTGGGGAAGGGCGGCAGCGGCAAGACCACCCTGGCCGCGCTCTTTTCCCGCTACCTCGCCCACACCGGAGCACCGACCCTCGCCATCGACGCCGACATCAACCAGCACCTCGCCGCGGCCCTCGGGTCCACGGAGGAGGAGGCCGTGATGCTCCCGGCGATGGGCGACGCGCTACCCGACATCAAGGAGTACCTGCGGGGGGACAACCCCCGGATCAGCTCCGCCGCCGCCATGGTCAAGACCACTCCGCCCGGGCGTGGCTCGCGACTCCTGCGGATCTCCGAGGACAACCCGGTCTATGACCAGCTCGCCCGCGCTGTCGGGGGCGTACGGCTCATGGTCACGGGGCCGTTCGCGACGGAGGACCTCGGGGTGGCCTGCTACCACTCGAAGGTCGGCGCCGTCGAACTCGTGCTCAACCACCTCGTCGACGGGGCCGGGGAGTACGTGGTCGTCGACATGACCGCCGGGGCGGACTCCTTCGCGTCGGGGCTGTTCACCCGGTTCGACCGGACCTTCCTGGTCTGCGAACCGACCCAGCGCAGTGTCGGGGTGTACCGGCAGTACGCCGGCTACGCCCGCGAGTACGGCGTGCGCGTCGACGTCGTCGGCAACAAGGTCGAGGACGCCTCGGACGTCGAGTTCCTCCGCGAGAACGTCGGCGGGGACCTGCTCGGCTGGCTCGGCCGCTCCCCGTACGTCAAGTCCGCCGAACGCGGCCACCCCCAGCCCATCGAGTCCCTGGAGGAGGTCAACCGCGCCGTCCTCGCCCGGCTCAAGGGCGCGGTGGACGCGACGGAGAAGGACTGGGTGCGCTACAGCGACCAGGCCGCCGAGTTCCACCTGCGCAACGCCTCGGCCTGGGCCAACGCGAAGACCGGCGAGGACCTGGCACACCAGATCGACCCGGACTTCGTCCTGGGTTTCACCGTCAACGAACGATAAGGAGCACGTTATGTCCCTTGATGTCCCCACCGCCCTGCTCGAGCGCGCCGAGGCCGGCGCGGTCACCGACGCGGAGTTCGTCGACTGTGTCCGGGTCTCCCTGCCCTACGCGTGGGAGATCGTCAGCGGCGTCGTCGCCGACCTCGGGCTGAGCGAGGCCGAGATGGCCGACCACGAGATCCCGCCGCCGAGCGAGGCGGAGCGCGGCCAGCTGCTGCGCGCCCTGGCCTCCGACGCGATCCGGGGCGGCCTGGAGCGGCACTTCGGCGTGAAGCTGGCGTTCCAGAACTGCCACCGGGTCGCCGCGTTCCGGCCGTCCGCCGTGGACGGTGCCCGGTACCAGGCGTTCGTCTCGCCGCGCGGCCAGTTGCTCAACCAGTCGCCGGAGCTCCGCGACTGCTGATCCTGGGGCGGGGCCGGCCGCGGCCGGCCCCGCCGGGG
>NZ_JAQZSH010000047.1:0-56124 GCF_053902585.1 Longispora urticae | reverse complement strand
GCGGGGCGACCACTCGTCGTGGGGTGCCGTGGAACGTTCACCGTCACGGCACCCGACCGGGCAGGCCTGCACCTCCCGACCAGCCTGCCCGGTGTGGACAGCACAAACACAGGGACCTGGAACGGCCAGTCGGCGTTGCGGCCGCCTCCAGCAGCGGAATCGGCCGGCAGCCCGCGTCGGTCAACCCGCCGAACGTGTGCCGGGTCCCCGTACCCGTCGGCGCGCGCCCGGCCCGGTACCCCGCCAGGTTGAACGTGTAGGCCGCCTTTTCAGCCGGCACCCGGGCGGTGACATCCGCCCGGCCGTGCCAGGCCACCTGCCCGTCGGTGAGGATCACGACCCGATCGGGCCAAGGCGTTCACGCCAGGCGGGCCCAGGCGCCCACCAGGGTCGGCGGCACGAACACGGCCCCCACCTCGGCAAGCTCCGCCTCCACCCGCTCCCGCACCGTCTCCACATCCACCTCCTCCGCGCTGGCCACCCCGGTGGCCTCCAACAACGGCAGCAACGACCGCAGCACCCCGGACAGCACCAGCGGCCCGTTGACATCCCCCGCCGGGTGGTACCCCTGCACCCCCACCATCGTCGGCGCCCCCAACCCGGCCGCCGAGAACACCGACCCCAGCCGGGCCCCGATCCCCGGATCCATCCCGGCGCGTTCGATGGCCCCGCAGATCCACTCCCGGGCCCGGGCGACGAGCGCCGTCGCCGGCACCGACCGTGCGCCCGTCATGTCGAACTCGGCGGCCACCACGACTCCGCCGGGTCGCAGGGCGGCGGCGTGGTGCCGGAGCACGTCGGCCGGGGCGGGGGTGTGCACGAGCACCAGGCGGCCGACGATCGCGTCGAAGCCGTCCGGGTCGCGCCAGGTGGCGATGTCACCCTCCACGAAGGACACGTTGGTGCGGCCGGCGCTCAGCGACTCGGCCGTCCGCAGCGCGTCGGCGGACCGGTCCACGCCCACGACGGCACCGGAAAGGCCTACCAGGTCCGCCGCGAGTCGGGCGACGTCGCCGGTGCCGGTGCCCAGGTCGAGCACGCGCATGCCGGGACCGATGCCGGCCTGGCGGAGGATCAGGCTGGTCGCGGGGGCCAGCATCGCCGCCTGGTGTTCGAGTCTGGCCAGTTCGGCGTCGGCGTGGCCAAGGGCATAGGTGCCGGTCATCGGGTACCCACCTCACGTGATCGTTTCAGTTCGGAGAAGCCGGGGGTGCCGGCCAGGAGGAGTGCGCCGTCCCACAGCCTGCCGGCCGCCTCCCCGGTGGGGGCGGGCGCGATCACCGGGCCGAAGAAGGCGGGCGCGCCGGCGACGTGCAGCACCGGGGTGCCGAGGTCCGTACCGACCAGGGCGGTGACCTCCTCGTGGCTGGCGCGCAGGGTCGCGTCGAGGGTGTCGTCTGCGGCGTGGGTGGCCCAGTCTCCGGGGAGGCCCGCGGTGGCGAGGGCGGCGCGGAGCATGGGTTCGCCGAGGCCGGCGCGCTGTTCGTGGATGCGGTCGGCCATGGCCAGGTACAGCGGGCGGAGCGCGTCCTCGGCCTCGGCGACCGCGCACACCCGGGCGGGGCCCCAGCCGCGGTTGAGCAGCAGCCGGTACCTCGTGTCGAGGTCCTTCTTGCCCTGGTTGAGCATGGACAGGCTCATGGCCCGGAACCGGACGGTCACGTCCCGGACCCGTTCGACCTCCAGCAGCCAGCGGGCCGCCTGCCAGGCCCAGGGGCAGATGGGGTCGACCCAGAGGTCCACGGTGGGCGGCGCGGGGTCAGCCACGGACCGGCTCCGTTCCGGCGGGGGGCGCGACGGCCGCGCATCCGGTCGACGGCCGGTCGACCTCCGCGTGGAAGCGGCACGCGTCGCCCCCCGTGCGGGCGCAGGCCACGACCTTGTCGCGCACGGTGAGGCCCAGTGCCTCCCACCAGCCGGCGCGCATCTCCAGGCACGGGCACTCGTACCCGTCGAGGGATCTCGCGGCCCGCAGCATCTTCAGCACGAAGCTGTTGGTGAGCACCGACTCCCAGGCGTTCTCCCCGACCGGGATCTCCTCGACGGTGATCGAGCCGTCGGCCCACATCGTCTGCGGGATCCGGGCGAACTCCTCGAGGAACTGGGCCATCGACTGGTCGGTCAGCGCGATGCCGTACCGGCGCGCGCACCAGGCGGCGACCCGGCGGGACACGAAGCGCAGCGCCTCCGCGTTGATCTCGTTGGCGGCCTGCTGGCCGAAGCGCCGGGCGACGCCCTGGTACCACCGGGCGTCGTGCAGCCACCAGAACTGCTGGTAGGGGATGTCGTCAGTCCGCACTGCGCACCTTCCGGGTCCCGGGCCGGCCGAGGACCACGCTCACGTTGTGTCCGCCGAACGCGAACGAGTTGGACAGGGCGTACCCGACCGCCGCCGTGCGGGCCGCGCCCCGGACGTGGTCGAGGGCGCACCCCGGGTCGGGGTCGTCGAGGTTCGCGGTCGGCGGCAGGGTGCCGGTGCCGAGGGCCAGGGCGGTGGCGGCGGCCTCGACCGCGCCGGCCGCGCCGAGCAGGTGGCCGGTGACGCCCTTGGTGGAGCTGACCGCGGGGCCGGGGCCGGGGAACACGTCGCGGACGGCGCGGGCCTCGGCGAGGTCCCCGAGGCGGGTGCCGGTCGCGTGCGCGTTGAGGTAGCCGACCGCCCCGGCGGGCACGCCCGCGTCGGCCAGGGCCCGGCGCATGCACGCCGCCGCGCCCGCGCCGTCGGGGCGGGGCATGGTCGGGTGGTGCGCGTCGGTGGTGGCGCCCCAGCCGAGGACGTCGGCGTAGCCGGCCGCCCAGCGGGAGTCGGCGTGCGCGGCGCGTTCGAGGACGAGCATGCCCGCGCCCTCGCTGAGCACCAGCCCGTTGCGGCGCGCGTCGAACGGGCGGCTCGCCTCGGCCGGGTCGGCCCAGCCGTGCGCGAGGGTGCCCGCGTTGGCGAACCCGGCGACCGTGGTCGACGCGAACGGAGCCTCGGTGCCGCCGCAGACCACCACGTCGGCCTCGTCGGCGCGCAGCAGCCGGAGCGCCTCGCCCACCGCCTGGCCGCCGCCCGCGCAGGCCGACGAGATGGCCGTGCTGAGGCCCCGGATGCCGAACCGGATCGCGATCCGCGCGGCGGCCTGGTTCATCATCATGCCCGGCAGCAGGTACGGGCTGACCGCCACCCGGCCGCGCGCGTCGAAGCCGAGGGCCTGTTCCTCGTACGTGGCCATGCCGCCGCCCGCGCTGGACACGATCACGGCCACCCGTTCGGGGTCCACGTCGCGGCCGACGACGATGCCCGCGTCGGCGAGCGCGGATTCGGCGGCGGCCACGGCCAGCAGTACGAACCGGTCGACGGAGACCGCGCCCTTGGGCGGGAGGAGGTCGAGGGGTGCGATGGGCGGGGCGAGGCCGGCGACCTCCAGCAGGGGGCCGCCGCGGCCGTCGGGAGCGCTGAGGGCGGGCCGGCCGTCACACAGGGACTTCCAGAAACCTTCGACGGTGGTACCGAGCGGGGTGACCAGTCCGATCCCGGTGATCGTGGCGTGCAGGCTCACGACGACACCCCGAGACCCGGTGCGCCGGCTGCGGCCGAGGTACGCGCAATCCCGGAGTCGGGCCTCGCCCGGGTGGCTCCGGTGTCCGGCCGGCCGGAGGGCGTCGTGTGCTCCGCCGGGCGGAGGGCGACCTTGCGGACCTTGCCGGTGGCCCCGAGCGGGATCTGGCCGGCG
Source organism: Longispora urticae (assembly GCF_053902585.1). Classification (NCBI taxonomy): domain Bacteria; kingdom Bacillati; phylum Actinomycetota; class Actinomycetes; order Micromonosporales; family Micromonosporaceae; genus Longispora; species Longispora urticae. The sequence goes on along the minus strand of NZ_JAQZSH010000047.1, from coordinate 52,408 downwards.
GACACGACGACGACCCGGCGCACGGCCCCGGCCAGCCCCGGCTCCAGCGTGGCCCGGACCCGCGCCAGCAGGTCGCCCCCGGCCCCCTCGTCGGCGACCTGGGCGAGGATCTGGATGCCGCCGTCGGGGGTGGCGACCACCGTGCAGTCGGTCACCTCCGGGCAGCCGGCGAGGATCCGCTCCTCCGTCAGGACCGTGTAGACCCGGGTGCCGTCGGGGAGGGTGATGGCGTCGGGGACCCGGTCGAGGTGGTAGTACCAGCCGGACTCGTCGCGGTACACGACGTCGCCGGTCAGGAGCCAGCCGCCGACCCGGGACCGGTAGGTGGCCACCGAGTCGTTCCAGTAGCCGGGCGACATCGACGGGGTGCGCACGGCGAGCATGCCGGGTTCCCCGTCGGGCACGGGCGCGCCGGTCGCGTCGAGGACCGCGGCCTCCGCGTAGGGGTCGGGGCGGCCCACGCACCGGCCGTACCGGGACGTGTCCTGCCGGTGGGTGATGGAGAAGACGGAGTGACCGAGTTCGGAGGAGCCGAGGTTGTCCACGAACACGGAGCCGGCCTTCCAGACCACCCCGTCGACGCTGGGTACCTGGTGCCGGCCGGTCGCGATCAGCCGCCGGATGTGCGCCTCGTGCGCGCAGTCCCCGGTGTTCCACCACACCGCCACGGAGCCGAGGTCGCGGCCGGCCAGGTCGGCGGTGGCGAGTTCGGACCAGGTGCCGGCGAAGCCCAGGACGGTGCCGGGCGCGAACTCCTCGATCGCGTCGAGGGTCGCCGCCCCGGACTGGGTGGACAGCGCGAGGAGTTCCGTGCGGTTGCACAGCGCCAGGTTCAGGATCGTCAGGGTCGAGTTGTGCGCGGCGGGCAGGACGCTCAGCCAGCGGTCGAGGCCCTGGGCGCGCGGCGCGGTCAGCCGGTGCCGGATCGCGGCGAACAGGCTGTCGTGGGTGCCGGTGACGGCCTTGGGCACGCCCGTCGTACCCGAGGAGTGGGTGATGGCCACCGGGTCGGTGCCGTGGTGCCGGTAGGGCCCGGGGGCCTGGTCGGGTCTGCCGGCGACCGCGACCTCGCCGAGCCACGCGATGCCCAGCTCCGCGAGGGTGGGTTCCGTGGTCTCCTGCCCGGTGCGCTGGCGGGGTACCGTTCCGCCGACGTCCAGCGTTCCGTCCATCAGGAAGCGTGGACCCAGCACGGCGCGCGGGTTCAGGCGGCGGATGTAGCCGGTGGCGATCGCCGGGGCGAGGCGCGCGTTGACCAGCGCCGCGATGGCCCCGAGCCGGGCCAGCGCCAGGAACGCCAAGACGTTGTCGGCGGCCGTCGGGGCGACCACGGCCACCGGGTCGCGGGGACCGATCCCGGCCTCGTGCAGCCACTGGGCCCGGGCGGCGACCGCGCGGTCCAGTTCGCCGAGGGTGAGCAGGTGTCCGGCCGGGTACCCGTCGACCGGGGTGTCGAAGGCGAGGGCCGGTTCGTCGAGGTCCACCCCGTACCCGATGAGGGTCTCGATGGCGTTCCCGGCGCCCAGGCGGGGGTCGGCGGCGAGGCGGGCGCGGATGCTGGTCATGGGTGGCCTCCAGGCTTCACGAGCAGGGCGACGGCCCGGTCCGGGGTCCCGGGCGTGGTGGACTGCTCCACCAACACGACCAGGGCGCGGTCGGCGTCCCCGGCGGCGAACATCAGGTCCACGAGGTCCAGCGCGTCGGCCGTGGGGTCGCCGGCGGGGCTGACGCAGACCACCGGCCCGGTCAGGCCCCAGCGGGTCGCGACGTGGCCGAGGACCGCGTTGGGCACGGACTGGAAGAACAACAGGGGTGACACGTTGCCGCCGCTGTCGACGAGGTCGGCGACCTCCCGGCCGCTGACGATGTCGCCGGCCGTGGAGACCAGGACGACGGCTGTTCGCGCGCCCTCGCCGGCGGGCACGGGGGGCGGGCCGTAGTGCGCGGTGAGGCACAGCCGGGCGGCCTCGGCGACCAGCGGGCTGAACGAGGACACCACGAACCGGGCCAGGGCCGGGGGTTCGCCGGTGCCGGGCCACTCGGCGCGGGTCAGCACGGTCACGGTCACGCGGTCACCACCAGGGCGGTGTTGGCGCCGCCGAACGCGGCGTTGAGGCTGAGGGCGTGCCGGGCGTCGGTGGCGCGCGGGGTCAGGACGAGGTCGAGGTCGCAGTCGGGGCCGAGGTGTCCGGCGTTCACCGGCAGCCGGCCGGCGCGCAGGGCGGAGACGGTGACCGCGAGTTCGAGCAGGCCCGAGGCCTCCAGGACGTGGCCGTGCAGGGCCTTGGTGGAACTGACCGGGATCCGTGCGGCGTGCGGGCCGAGGGCCCGGTGCAGCGCCGCCGCTTCGGCCGCGTCGTTGTGGGGGGTACCGGTGCCGTGCGCGTTGACGTAGCCCACCGCTGCGGGGGTGAGCCCGGCCCGGTCGAGGGCGTCGGTGATCGCGCGGGCCATGCCGGTGCCGTCGGGGTGCGGCTGGCAGACGTGGTAGGCGTCGCCGGCCCGGCCCCAGCCCGAGAGCGTCGCGAGTGGACGGTCGGGGTCGGCCTCCAGCACGGCGGCCGCGATGCCGTCGCCGAGCAGCAGTCCCTTGCGTCCGGCGCTGAACGGGCGGACCACCCCGTCGGCGGCGAGCGCCCGGCCGGCGTCGAACATCGCGAAGTCGTCCTCGGTGACCAGCGAACCGGCGGCCACCACGACCCGGTCGGCCCGGCCGGTACGGATCATCGAGGCCGCGTCGATCAGCGCGGTACTCGCCGACACGCACGCCGTCGTGTACGCCCTCGGGGCCCCGGCCAGCCCGCACTTCTCGGCGAGCGCCACGGCCAGCCCGGCGCTGCTGTCCGCCGGGTTCCGACCCCAGCGGGGCAGCCGGGCCAGGCCCGGTTCGCGGTGCACGCCGAGCAGCATGGTGGTGGTGCCCCGGTCGCGCAGGCCCGCCTCCTCGCACGCCTGGTCCACGACCGCGATCAGCTCGTCCAGCAGCGAACCGGCGCCGGGCAGCTCGGCGGCCACCCCGATCCGGTACTTCCCCGCCGCGAACCTGGTGACCGGGGCGAACGCGGGCACCCCGGCGGCGAGACCGGAGGCGAGCGCGGGCAGGCCCCGGCCGAACGCGGAGGCGACGGCCAGGCCGGTGATGCCGACGGACCGGGGCCGGAGCGGGTGGCCGGACCGGATGCCGGCGGAACCGGTCCCGGTGCCGGCCGGCTCGTCAGGCATGGTTCGCCGCCCCCAGCGCGGCCGTCCCGCCGACCACCGGCCCCAGGACCGCCACCGCGTCGTCCACGGTCACGATCCGGGCCAGGTCGGCGTCGCCGAGCCGGACGGGGACGGCGAACCGGCGCTCGATCTCGTACAGCAGCCACGCCAGGTCGAGGGAGTCGATCCGCTCGTCCACGGCGTCGACGGGGCGTTCGCCGTAGCTGGCGAGCATGGCCAGGACGCAGTCGCGGTCCAGACTCACGCGACCACCTCGCTGCGCTCGCCGGCCGCATGAGGCACCCGCGCACTGGGCCTCTGCTCCGCTCGCTGACGCTCGCTCATGCCGCCTGACCGCCCGCGCGGACCAGCTCGACCCGGACGGCGACGTCGGCCAGGAACTCGCCGAAGGTCAGGTACGCCATCTTCTCCAGCTCCTCGTCGGCGAGCAGGACGCCGTACTGGTCCTGGAGGCGCAGGCCCAGCTCCGCGATGCCCAGGGACTCCAGGTCGATGCCGGCCGGGCCGAGCGGGGTGTCGTCGGCGACATCGCTGACGTCGTAGTTCATCGCCGTCATCGCGCTGAGCGAGAAGGTCCGCAGCTCGTCGATCATGGGTGACTCCTTCTGTTCGGCCCGGCCGGTCGGCCGGGTCATCGCTGTGCGGCGGCACGGAGCGCCGCCAGGTCGCGGCTCCGTTTGCCGCTGGAGGTCCGGGGCAGCGCCGGCACGACGTGCACCCGGCGGGGCCGTTTGAACCCGGCCAGCCGGACGGCCAGTTCCCGTTCGACGTCGGCGGCCGGCACCCCGGCGGCCAGGGCCACGAACGCCTCGATCCCCCGGTCGTGCACGACGACCGCCTCGGTGACCCCGGGCAGCGCGGCCACCGTGTGCTCCACCTCGGACAGGTCGACCTTGAGCCCGCCGACGGAGACCTGCGAGTCGAGCCGGCCGAGGATGGCGACCCGGCCGTTCTCGTACGTCGCGGCGTCGCGGGTGCGCAGCCAGCCGTCGGCCCACCGGTCGCCGGCCGGCCCCAGGTACGGGCTCGCGGGCGAGCGGACCAGCAGTTCGCCGTCGACCACCCGGACCTCCACGCCGGGGGCGGGCGGGCCGACCGGGGAACCGCCGGCGGTGTCCATCGCGATCACGCCCAGCTCGGTCATGCCGTAGCACCCGCCGAGCGGCACGCCGTACGCCGCCGTGAACGCCCCGGCCAGCCCGGGGCGGAGCAGCTCACCGCCCGTGACGGCGCGGACCAGGGGCAGCGGGGGCGGGGAGGCGACCCGGGCGAGGAGTTCCAGGTGGAACGGCACCGCGAACAGGGTGGTCGGCTCCGGCCCCGCGGCCAGGGTGTCGAGGATGCCGTCCACGGTCATCCGTTCCGGCACGGCGACCCGAGCGCCGACGTGCAGCCCGTGCAGCAGCGCGCCGAGCAGCCCGAACGTGTGCACGAGCGAGTTGAGGACCACGATCCGGTCGCCGCGCGCGGGCATGCCGGGGATCCGGGCGTACCGCTCCAGTTCGGTGACCAGGCTCTGCGCGGTCCGGCCGATCACCTTCGACGGCCCGGTCGAACCGGAGGACAGCTGCACGAGCGCGTGCCCGGTCTCCGCCGGCCGGCCGGGTCGGGCGGCGATCACCGGGGTGACGTCGTGGAACCCGCGCAGCGCGCCGTCGGGCTCGGCGTCGGGCGTGACGAGCAGCTGCGGCTCCAGCCGGGCGAGCGCGGCGTCGACCTCGTGCGGGGTGAGCCGGTGGTCGAGGAGCAGCACCTGCGCGCCGACCTGCCAGGCGGCGAGCAGGCACGTCACGTAGGCCACCGACGGCGGCAGCCGCAGGGCCACGGTGCCGCCCGGCCGGAGCCCGGCGACCACGAGCGCGGCGTGCCGGTCGGCCACCGCGGCGCGCAGCTCGGACCGGCGGACGGGGCCCGCGAACCACAGGCAGACCTCGTCGTCGGGGCCGTCGAGGAGGACACGGTCGACCCAGTCGGGAGTCATGGATTCTCGCCTCCAGAATAGGGAGCGCCCTGAAAGCTAATGGCCCGCCATTGGGGTCCACAAGAGAATAGAGACAGGCCGACACGTGATCCGCATCACACGAAATACATCGACGAACCTACCCATTACGGAGTGCTGTTTTACCAGCTCAGAAGCCCTATAGAACGAAGGGGAAAATATAGAGCCGCTATATGGGGGCCAGTTTTCCTTTGAGTGCACCGTACTCTCGTGACCATTCACGAATACCATTCCTGGGCCATGCGCATTTCGTCGTCGCCGTCGCCCGTACCCGCCCCAGGAGGCCCCATGCGCACCCTGCTGGTCGACAACCACGACTCGTTCACCTACAACCTCTTCCACTACCTGGCGGAGGTGAACGGCCGCGAGCCCGAGGTCGTCCGCAACGACGATCCACACTGGAGGCCGGAGCGGCTCCGCGAGTTCGACAACGTGGTCGTCTCCCCCGGCCCGGGCACCCCCCGGCGCGCCACCGACCTCGGCCTGTCCCGCGCGCTCGTCGAGCACTGCGACATCCCGCTGCTCGGCGTGTGCCTCGGCCACCAGGCCATCGCGCACCTCGCCGGCGGCTGCGTCGACCGCGCGCCCGAGCCCCGGCACGGCAGGGTGTCGGAGGTGCTGCACGACGGCACCGGCCTGTTCGCCGACCTGCCCAACCCCTTCGAGGCCGTGCGCTACCACTCCCTCGCCGTCACCGACCTCCCGGCGACACTCGCGGCGACAGCGCACACCCACGACGGGGTACTGATGGGCCTGCGGCACCGGGTCCGTCCCCAGTGGGGCGTGCAGTTCCACCCCGAGTCCATCTGCACGGAGCACGGCCACCGGCTGCTGCGGAACTTCGCGCGCCTCACCCGCGACTGGCAGCGCCGCCACGACGTCACGCCGGGCCGGGCCGCCCGGCGTGACCAGACCCGCGCCCCGCACCCCGGGAAAACCAGGACTCTGCGGGTACTCGCCGAGAGGCTCCCCACCCGCTGGAACGACGAGGTCGTGTACGACCAGCTGTTCCGGGCCGCCCCGCACTCCTACTGGCTCGACGCCAGCCGCCCCGGCGACGGCACCGGACGGTTCTCCGTCATGGGGGACGCCACCGGGCCGCTCGCCCGGGTGGTGACCGCCGACGTGTGGGACACGACGGTGACGGTGACGGGCTCTGCTGGTACCCATCAGAAGGTGGTCGGGGGTTTCTGGGACTGGATCGGGCGGGACCTCGCCGGGCTGGCCGTCGAGGTGCCGGAGCTGCCGTTCGACTTCGCGCTCGGCTGGGTCGGGTATCTCGGCTACGAGCTGAAGGCGCAGAGCGGCGGGGAGCGCGCGCACCGGTCGACCGAGCCCGACGCGGCGATGGTGTTCGCGGACCGGGCGGTGGTGTTCGACCACGTCGAGCAGGTGACGTATCTGCTGGCCCTCGCCGAAGGGGACGAGGCGTCGGCGCGGGAGTGGCTGCGGGAGACCGCGGAACGGCTGGCCGGGCTCGCCGGCTGGCACCCGGTCGACCCCGAACCGCCCACCCCGCAACTGGTGTACCCCCGGCACGACCGGGGCGAGTACCTCGACCTGATCGCCAGCTGCCAGGAGGACATCGCCGCCGGCGAGACCTACGAGGTGTGCCTCACCACCATGGTCGAGGCCCGGGTCCCCGTCGACGGGTGGCTCGGCTACCGGCTGATGCGCCGGTTCAGCCCGGCCCCGTTCGGCGCGCTCCTCGAGTTCGGCGACCTGTCCGTGCTCAGCACGTCCCCCGAACGGTTCCTCCGGATCGGCGCCGACGGCCTCCTGGAGTCCCGGCCCATCAAGGGCACCCGGCCGCGCGGCGAGTCCCCCGAGGAGGACGAGCTGCTCCGCAAGGACCTCGCCACCAGCGAGAAGGACCGCTCCGAGAACCTGATGATCGTCGACCTGGTGCGCAACGACCTCGGCTGGTGCGCCGTCGTCGGCTCGGTGCGGGTGCCGAAACTGTTCGACGTGGAGAGCTACGCCACCGTGCACCAGCTGGTCAGCACCATCGTCGCCCAGCGCCGGCCGGACGCGTCCGCGGTGGACTGTGTCCGGGCCGCGTTCCCGGGCGGGTCGATGACCGGGGCGCCGAAGGAGCGCACGATGCGGATCATCGACGCCCTCGAAGGCGGACCACGCGGGGTGTACGCGGGCGCGATCGGCTACCTGTCGCTGACCGGCGCGGCCGACCTGAGCATCGCGATCCGCACGGCCGTGGTGACCGGCGACCGGACCCGGTACGGGGTCGGCGGGGCCATCGTGGCGCTGTCGGATCCGGAGGAGGAGTTCGAGGAGACGGCCGTGAAGGCGGCGCCCCTGCTCCGACTGGTCGGCACGGAGTTCCCGGGCCGGCGCTGACCCACACCCTCCACACTGGAGCAGTACCCGAACGGTGACCGTGCGTCAACACTTTGGGGGAGGCGCACCCCCGCCCCGCCCTCCTACGGTGGAGTCGGATTCCCCGACTCCCCTGGAGGTGCCGTGACCGGCTTTGCCGTGGTCGACGTCGAGACCACCGGACTGTCCCCCGCCCGGCACGACCGGATCGCCGAGATCGCCATCGTGCACGTCGACCCGGGCGGCCGGATCGTCGACGAGTGGGACACGCTGGTCAACCCTGAACGCGACCTCGGCGCGAGTGAGATACACGGGATCCGCGCGTCCGACGTGCGGTACGCGCCCAGGTTCCGCGAACTGGCGCCCCGGATCGCCGAACTGCTCGCCGGGCGGGTGTTCGTCGCGCACAACGTGGCGTTCGACCGGGGGTTCCTGCGCGCGGAGTTCGACCGGATCGGGATCCGGATGCCGTTCGACCAGACCCCGGGACTGTGCACGATGGCGTTGGGCGGCCGGTTCCTCGCGACGTCCTCACGGTCCCTGACCAGCTGCTGCGCGGCGGCCGGCGTGCCCCTGACCGACCAGCACCGCGCGCTCGACGACGCCCGGGCCGCCGCCGGCCTGCTCCGGCACTACCTGCACGGCCGGACCCCGGTGGACTGGAACGGCCACCTCGACACCGCCCTCGCCGCCCGCTGGCCCCTGCTGCCGCACCGGTCGGCGGCGCGACCCGTCCGGCGCGGCGCGCACCGGCACGCCCCGCACTTCCTGGAGCGGATCGCCGAACGCCTGCCCCGGGTACCCGACCCGGCGGAGGCCGACGCCTACCTGGCCGTCCTCGACACCGCCCTGTACGACCGGCACGTCTCCGCGACCGAGGCCGACGCGCTGGTGTCGGTCGCCGCCGAACTCGGCCTGGACCGGGCCACCACGCTCGAACTGCACGCCCTCTACCTCCGGCAGCTCGCCCGGCAGGCGTGGGCCGACGGCGTGGTCAGCGACACCGAACGCGAGGACCTCGACCAGGTCGCGGAGGTACTCGGACTGCCGGAGTCGGCGGTCGCGGCGGCGGTGTCCGGCGCCTGACCCGGGCGCGACACCGTCGCCCGGGAGTCAGAACAGGGCCGGGGCCTGGGGCGGCGACTCGGGTGCGGCGGCCGGGCGGCGGAGGCGGACCTCCGGGGAGTGCGGATCGATCCCCGCCGCGCGCAACGCCTCCTCCAGCCCCTGGTTGGCCAGCCGGTCCGCCCGCTCGTTCTCCGGGTGCCCGGCGTGCCCCTTCACCCAGTGCCACTCGACCCGGTGCACGGTCACGGCGGTGTCAAGGAGCTGCCACAGGTCGACGTTCTTCACCGGCTGCCGGGCGCTGGTCTGCCAGCCGTTGCGCTTCCACTTGGCGACCCAGTCGGTGATGCCGTTGCGGACGTAGGTGCTGTCCGTGTACAGCCGGACCGTCATCGGCCGCTTCAGGCTGCCCAGCGCGCTGATCGGGGCCAGCAGCTCCATCCGGTTGTTGGTGGTCACCGTCGCGTCGCCGCCGCACAGCTCCTTCTCGTGCCCGCCGTACCGGAGCAGCGCGCCCCAGCCGCCCGGTCCCGGATTGGGGACGCACGCGCCGTCGGTGTAGATGTCGACCACCTGTTCCGTCACCGCCGCAGGATACCGGCCACGGAGCGACACCCCAGCTCACGGGTACCGGCCGGCGCGCGCCCCGCCGCTCGGGGGCCCTGGCGTCCCGGACCTGGGGCCGCCCTGGCGCCCGATGGTCAGGGCGTCATCGCGTCGCGGACCAGCGCCGTGTCCACGAACTGTTCGAACCGCACGATCAGCCCGCCCCGGACCACGAAATGGTGCGCCACCCGGGCCGCCAGTTCCTTGCCGGTGGCCCGGTTCCGCGCCGTGTACCGGGCGAGCACGACCACGTTCTCCCCCTCGGCCACGTACGTGTCGTCGTGCGCCGTCCAGTCGTCCCAGTCCGCGCCGAGCGCCGCCATGACGTGCGTGGTGACCCCGTCCGGGGTGCGGTAGGTGCCGGCGAGCGGGAAGCCGGCCATCTCCGTCCACTCGACGTCGGGCGCGAGGGTGGCCCGCAGCGCGTCGAGGTCCCCTGCGGCGGACGCCAGGTACTGCCGCCGCACCACGTCGGCCGGGGAGTCGGTCAGCCCCATGTCATCTCCCCGGTGGCGACCTTGGCCCCGATCTGGGCGGCGATCAGCATGCCCGCGTCGGGGTAGAGCCTCACCAGAGCGGCGGTGAGTTCCGCGCCCGACCCGGCGCGCGCCAGTTCACGATCGAACGCCTCCAGGTACCCCTTGGTGTACGCGAGGGCGGACGCGTCGGTCGGCGTACCCGGCAGGCGGTGTCCCGGGACGACCAGCTCGGGGTCGAGGGCCGCCATCTCGTCCAGGACCGCGATCCACGCCGCGCGCTGTTCGGGCTCCGCGGTGTCGGCGACCCAGACGTGCTCCTCTTGGAACACCAGCACCCCGCCGACGATCGCGCGGTGCTCGGCCTGCCACAGGTAGTGCCGGTCCGGCAGGGTCGGGTGCCCGCCACGCAACGCGAAGGTGTACCCCTCGAACTCCAGGTCCCCGGTCAGCGGGGCCAGGACGGCCAGCCGGGTCGGGCGGTTGACGCCGACCGGTTCCCAGGCGGCGAGCTTGGCCTCGTAGCTGGCGGTGATGTGCTCGATGACGGGCGGGGTGGCCACGAGCCGGGCGTCGGGGAAGGCGTCGGCGACGACCTCCAGGCCCCAGTAGTAGTCGGGGTCGCCGTGGCTGACGAACACCGTGGTCAGGGTCTTGCCGGAGTCGAGGATCGCGGCGACGAGCCGGTGGCCGTCGGCGCGGGTGAAGCCGGTGTCGATCAGCATCGCCTCGTGCTCGCCGGTGACGAGGGTGGCGGTCTTGTTCGGGCTGCCGACCGGGAAGTCCAGGTCGAACACTGTGAAGTCGAGCGGTGCCATGTCGGGTCCTTGTCTGTGGAAGGTGCGCGGCGCGGGGCGGGCGCGGAGCCGGCGGTGGTCCGGGCGCCCGGCACTTCGTCAGCGCAGGTGGCGGTCGATGGTGTCGGCGTCGGCGTGGCCGACCGCGAGGACGGTGGCCCGGTCCCCGTCGACGGCGAGCAGGGTCGGGAAGCCCTCGACGCCCAGTTCGCGGGAGCGGCGGAAGTCGGCGGCGGCGGCCGTGCGGGCGGCGGGGGCCTCGAAGGCGGCGACCAGCGCGTCGGGGTCGAGGTCGAGCCGGGCGGCGAGCACGCGGTAGGTCTGCGGGTCCGACAGGCTCAGCCCGTCGACGTAGAAGGCCCGCTGGAGGGCCTCGGCGGCGTCGACGGCCCGGTCCGGGGCGAGCGCGCGGAGTGCGGCCATGCCCCGGGCGGCGGCCTCGGAGTCCATCACGAAGGAACCGTCCTCGATGAGGCTTTCATACCCCTTTCCGAAGGGTACGCCGGTCACGTCGGCGATCTTCGCGTTCGCGCCCCCGACGTAGCCGAACTGGCGGATCGGCACCCTGCGCGCGCCGGTGAACAGGCCGCCGGAGACGACCTCGACCGGGACGCCCGGGTGCCGCCGGGTGACCTCGGCGAGGGTGGGGGTGAACCCGTACGACCAGCCGCAGTAGGCGTCGAAGACGTACACGAGCTTCATGGGGCGTGCCTTTCGGTGCTGGGCCCGCGCCGGACGACGCGGTCTACCTGACACAACAGTATCTGACGCGTCAGGCATTCCGGATCGGCGCACCGAAGATGGTGTGTGCTGGGCCACGGCCCCGGGGGCGTCCTCGCGCGCGGCGCGCCACGCGGACCGGGCCTCCGACCTGGGCGCGCGGGTCTCAGCGTAGGCGCGGGAGCGCGTCGCGCGCGGCGTAACTGAGGATCTTCAGGTCCGCCGTGAACTGGTCGCGGTGGTCGGCCGGCAACGGGTCGAGGAAGTACCGCCGGATGTTGTTTACGTGCAGCCGCGCCGCCCGGACCGTGGTCTCCTCGCCGAGCGGGGTGAGCCGCACCAGCTGCACCCGGCGGTCCCCCGGGTCGGCCGCCCGGACCACCAGCCCGGCCGCCGCCATCCGGTCCACCAGCCGGGTCGCGCCGCCCGTCGTGAGCACCTGTTCCTGGGCGACGGCCCGCATCGTGAGTCCCGGCGCGCCGGCCCGGCCGAGGATCAGCAGCACCTCGAACATCAGGTGGCTGATCCCGCACTCCTCCTCGATGGCCCGGCCGAGGATGTACTCGAGCCGGTTGGCCGCGCCCAGCAGCCGGCCGAAGCCCAGTACCCGGGCGTCGTTGGCCGCCTGCTCCGCCGTCGAGATCTCCACGTCGTCCGTCACCGCCCCATCATCCCTGCCGCCGCGCCGGCCGCGCGCACGGCCGGCCCGACGAACCGGCACCGCCCACGGGTCCCGGGGCCGACGGGTGGCCGGACCGGGGTCGGCGCGGCCGGGCCCGGAGCCGGGTGCCCGGATCCGGGCGGAAGTGTCGGACCCCGGGGATACCGTGGGGGTTCGCCGGAGGTTGGAGGTCGTCATGTCCTACGTCGTCGATCCCCGGGTGGACGCGTACATCGACGCGCTGCCCGGGTGGCAGCAGGAGCTCTGCCGGCAGGTCCGCGAGCTGGTGCACTCCGCCGACCCCGAGGTGACCGAGACCGTCAAGCGCACCGTCCAGCCCTACTTCGTGCTGGACGGCAACATCTGCGCCCTGCTCGCGGCGAAGACCCACGTCAACGTGTTCCTCTACGACGGCGGCATCGTCCCCGACCCCGAGGGCATCATCACCGCCGGCCACGACAACAAGACCGCCCGGACGGTCGCCTACCGCGAGGGCGAGCCGGTCAACGCCCCCGCGCTGCTCGCCATGTTCCGGCAGATCATCGCCGACAACCGGGCCGGCGGCTGGCGCAAACTCAAACGCGGAACCTGAACCCCGACCCTCGACGGGTGCGGGGTGCGGGGCCGGCGGGGCGCAGGAGGCGGGGGTGCGCGCGTGCCGCCGACCCCGGCCCGCGCGCCACCGGAGCCTCAGCCACGCCGCCGGGCCCCCGCACGTGGGCTTGGTACCCGGCGCGAACCTCCGCGTCGTGCGTCCCCGGGCGTCGTCACGGTTCGAGCCGGGGGAAGACCGGGTCCAGGGCGGGGAGGGTCCCGTCGACCGGGGTGCACCGTTCGCGGACCCGTGCGGCCGTGCCCGGGACGAACGGGGCCAGTTCGGTGCCGAGCACCTGGCACGCCTCGACCAGCACAGTGAGGATGCCGCCCACCGGGTGCCCGTCGCGGGCCAGTTCCCACGGCCGGGTCTGTTCCAGATACCGGTTGGCCTCCTCCACGATGGCCCACACCGCCCCGGCGGCCTGCCGGAAGTCGGCCCGCGCCAGGGCGGTATCCACCAGCCCCGGCGCGTCCCGGCACGCCCTCAGCAGCTCCGACGGATCCCCCACCTGGCCGGGCACGTCGCCCCGGACGGCCACTCCCGCTCGACGGCCGGTGTCAGCGCCGTATGCGGGAGAACGCCCGTCCCCGGGTGGCCCGGCCGGGTCCGGGGTGGCGGGGGTGAAGCCGTGCCGGCGGGCCAGGGTGGTCACCCGGTGGACGAGGTTGCCCACGCCGCCGGCCAGGTCGGCGTTGGCCCGGGCGAGGAGGCGGGCCTCGGTGAAGTCCGCGTCGCCCACCCGGGGCACCTCGCGCAGCAGCCACCACCGCAGGGCGTCCGTGCCGTGGCGGTGGGCGAGGGCGACGGGGTCCACGCCGGTACCCGTCGACTTGCTGATCTTCTGCCCGTCGACCGTCAGGTAGTCGTGCACGAGGATCTCCGTCGGCAGCGGCAGCCCGGCCGACAGCAGCAGGGCGGGCCAGTAGACGGCGTGGAAGCGCAGCACGCCCTTGCCCACGAGGTGCACCCGCCGGTCCGCGCCCGCCCACCACCGCCGGTACGCCGGGCCGCCGGTGCCGTAGTCCAGGCTCGACACGTAGTTGCCGAGCGCGTCCCACCAGACGTAGACGACCTGGCCGGGGTCGCCGGGCACCGGGATCCCCCAGCCCCGGGCCCGGTCGGTGGACCGGGACACGGACGGGTCGCGCAGTCCACTGTCGAGGAAGGCGAGCACCTCGTTGCGGCGCGCGGCCGGTTCGATCCGCAGCCGCCCGGAGACGATGGCGTCGCGGATCGGCCCGGCGTACCGGGACAGCCGGAAGAACCAGTTCTCCTCCGCGATCGGCTGGGGCGGGGCGGGATGCTCGGGGCAGGGCTCGGTGACGTAGTGCTCGCAGCCGACGCAGTACAGGCCCTCGTAGCGGGCGCGGTAGAGGTCGTGGGCGCAGGCGTGCCACAGGCGCTCCACACCCGCCCGGTGCCGGGGGTCGCGGCTCGTCCTGATGAAGTCGTCGAAGGACAGGTCCAGCGGGGTACGCAGCGCCTCGAACGCGGCGGCGTTGCGGTCGACGAACTCGCCGACCGGTACGCCCTGACGCTCCGCCGCGAGCACGTTCTTCAGGGAGTTGTCGTCGGTGCCGGTGAGGAGCCGGACGTCGTCGCCCCGGCGGCGGTGGTGCCGGGCGAGGACGTCGGCCTGCACCGCCTCCAGCGCGAAGCCGAGGTGCGGTTCGGCGTTGACGTACGGGATCGTGGTCGTGAGGAAGATCGTGGTCATCGGAAACCTCCGGGTCGACGGCCCAGGGCTCCGGACGCGGCCCTGGGGATTCCAGGGCCTCGCGCGCGCGAGTCAGCGGCCCCGGGAGCGGGGCATCATGACGGGGCGCGACAGGTTCATGCTCCCAGGTTATGCGGCCGGGCGGCCGGCGGCGACCGGGTTACCGGAGCCGCCCGCCCTCCTGGAAGAACCAGAGTTCGATCTCGTCGGGCCGCACGCCGTGCTCGTCGGCCCACCGGCCGAGCAGCGCGCAGTACCGGCCGTAGGTCGCCGCCGGCCAGCCCGCCGGGCCCAGGGAGGTCCACCCGTGCCGGTGCAGGGCCTTGGCCACCAGGCTGTCGAGGATCAGCGCGCGGTGGGTCCCGGCGCCGCCGCCCGCGAAGTACAGGAACTTGGTGAAGAACGCCGCGTTGAGGTACGGGACCGCGGGGCGCCGGCTGTCGGGCAGCAGCACCGCGTACCCGGCCGCCGGGTCGTCCGCCGCCAACTGGCCCGCCCGGCGCAGCAGCCGCACGCCGCCGTCCAGGTCGGCCGCCATGGAGGCCAGCCGTTGGCGGTTGTTCCGGACCGACATGCCGCTGCCCCAGGCCAGGGCGTGCCACAGCAGGCGCGGCGTGCCGTCGGGGCCGTCGTCCGCCGCCAGCGCGAACACGTCCTCCCGGGTGATCCACGCCCGGCCCTCGACCACGGACCGCCCCTCGCCGTCGCGCCCGCGCACCGGGCCGCCGGGCAGGCCGTGCTCGGCGAGCCCGGCGTTCCACCAGGACAGGTTCACCTTGATACCCGGCTGGGCGGAGCGCTCGGTCCGTGGCTTCCGGAGCTGGGCGAGACAGGCGGAGGGCAGGATGAGTTCGTCCACATTGGTCAGCACTCTCCGACCTTGGCAGAGCGGGACCGGCACCAGGCTCGGCCGTCCGGGCCGAACGGGGCGACGATCAGGCCGGGTCGGGGGCCGGGCGGCCGGGGCCGTTCGGCGGCACCGCGCACCGGGTCGGTCAGGTGCCCCGCACCGACCGGGCTGGCGTGGGCGTCCGGGCACAGGGACCGGGTGCGCGACGGCCGCCCGCCGGGGACGGGGACCGGGTGGTCAGGGCCGTCCGGGGTGGGCGAGGGCCGTGTGGGCCAGGTGGGCCAGGGCCGCCACGATGTCGGGAACCGTGACGCCCCGGTCGCGCTGGTAGCCGAACACCTCCGGGGCCAGCGGGGCGAGCAGGGTGTCCGCGAGCGCGTCGGGGCCCGGGACGCCCGCCGCGACGACGAGGGAGCGGACGTGGGCGCGCCAGAAGCCGTACGCGCCCGAGGCGAAGCGGGAGTGGCCGGTCTCCGCGCCGAGTACCAGATGATGGTGGTTCCTGAGCAGGTCGACCATCGCCGCGTAGAAGGCCGCGAGCCGCTCGGCGGGCGGCGCGCCGGGGCCGAGCGGGGGGTCGCCGCGCAGGAGCCGTTCCTGGAGGGCGCGTTCGTGCTCGTCGAGGAGGGCGACGGCGATGGCGGCCCGGTCGGGGTAGCGCCGGTAGAGGGTGCCGCGGCCGACGCCGGCGGCGCGGGCGATGTCCTCCATCGTGACGGCGGCCGGGCCCCGGGTGGCGAAGAGTTCCTCGGCGGCGGCGAGGACCCGGGCGCGGTTGCGGGCGGCGTCGGCGCGCTCCCGGGGCGGCGGGTCCGACACCGCGGGTGCGGGAAGGGCCGCGGATCCGGCCGCCGCAGAGCCGGGGCCCGTCGGCTGCCTCCGTGGGCTGGTCATGAGCCTCACCCTACTACAACTGGACGCCACGTCCACTTATGGCTACCGTGTTAAACGGACACGCCGTCCACTTATCCCGGGAGACTCACGATGACCCACCTGCTGCACCTCGACTCCAGCGCGCGGAGCCGGTCGTTCTCGCGCACCCTCACGGCGCTCTACGCCCAGGCCTGGCGGGCCGCCCACCCCGGCGCCGCCTACACCTACCGCGACCTCGTCGCCGGCCCCGTGCCCCCGATCGGCGAGGCGTGGACGGAGATCTGCGACCACCTGCTGACCCACCGGATCACGGACATCCCGCGGTACGCGGAGGCGGTCACCACCCCCGCCCGCCGCGCCGCGTGGGCCACCGTGGAGCCGCTGCTCGCCGAGCTGGTCGCCGCCGACGTGGTCCTGATCGGCGCGCCGATGTACAACTACTCGGTCCCGGCCGCGCTCAAGGCGTGGATCGACCAGGTGACCTTCCCCCGGATGGACCTGTCCGGGCGCGCCTTCGTGGTGGCGAGCGCGCGGGGCGGTTCCTACCAGCCGGGGACGCCGAAGGAGCCCTTCGACCACCAGGAGCGGTACCTGCGCGACTTCTTCGCCGGGCACTACGGGGTCACCGACGTCACCTTCGTGACCACGGAGCTGACCAACGCCCGCGTCGACCCGGTCCTCGACGACCTGCGGGAGCGGCAGGACGCGTCGCACCGGGCGGCGGTGGCGCGGGTGGAGGAGCTGACGGCCCGGTTCGGGGCCGGCGGCGGCGGGACGAGCCTGGGTGCGCAGGCCGGGGCCGGGGGCGGGGCGAGCCTGGGTGCGGCAGTCGGGGGTGGGGCGTGAGCTGGGTGGTGCTGGTCCTCGCCGGGCTCGTGGAGGTGGTGTGGGCGCAGAGCATCCGGCCGACGGAGAACTTCACGAGGCCGCTGCCCACGCTGGTGTGCTTCGTCCTGGGCGCCGCGTCGGTGTACCTGCTGTCCCGGGCGATGAACGGCCTGCCCGTCGGCACCGCGTACGCCGTGTTCACCGGGATCGGAGCGGTCGGCACGATCCTGCTGGGCATCGTGGTGCACCGCGACCCGGTCAGCGCGACCCGACTGGCGGCCCTGTCGCTGATCCTCGGCGGCGTGCTCCTGGCCCGGGTCACCTCGGAGGCCTGACCCGACCGGGTCGTCCGGAGCGGGCCGGTGGCGGGCGGACGCGGCGCCACGGGGGTGCCACGCCGGCTACTCCTCGTCGAGCTCGTAGACCCGTTCCTCGATCAGCTCCGACGCCCGCGCGAGCTCCTCGTCCAGGTCCAGGTAGGTGCGGTCCCGGCGCGCGGGACCGCCCAGGCCCTCGTCCAGGCCGGCCGCCACCCAGGAGAACACCCCGCGCAGCTCCCCGACCGCGTCGGCGCTCGCCACGCACAGCTCGAACGACACCGCCAGGCCGGCACGGGTGGCCACCACCCGGTCGGGGTCCTCGGGCAGCCGGCGGCCGCCGGTGAGGAAGTACGGCTCGCCGACCAGGCGCAGCCACATCAGCTCGGCGGTCGCGTTCTGGCTGGTCAGCATGCTGGCGATCGCCGCCCGGACGGCCACGGTGGGCTCGTCGCCCATCCAGCCGAGCCAGTGGTCACGGTCCGTCAGCGCCCCGAAGTCGTCGTGCATGATCGAGATCATAGCGATCCGCGAGCCGCCCGGACCAGGCCCACGAGGGCACCGTCCGGGCCTCCGACCGGCCGCGGCCCACCACCCCGGCCAGCTTCCCACCCACCGATCAGACCCGCACTTTCCGGGTACCGGCGGGCCAGGGCGACGACCGGTCATCACGACGGTCAGGGTGAACCCGCCCGCGCGGGCACTGACAGCTGTTGCTTCCGTTGCCGGCCCAGCCGCCCGCCGTCCGGGTGGCCGTTCCGTCCGAAGCCCGCCAGGCAGGGAGACGGCCACGCCCGCCAGACGCGCGGACGGCCGCACCTCCGACGCCGTCCCGCCCGGCGCGTCCGTGTCGCTGGGCGGGCGCCGGGTTCAGAACGCGCCGTCCGGGATGTCCATCAGGGAGTTGTCGGTGTCCTCCAGGACCGCGCGGCGGACGGCCAGTTCGGGGAGGACCGTGGTCGCGAAGAACCGGGCCACGGCGAGCTTGCCGGTGTAGAAGTCGGCGTCGGCGGAGGTGCCGGCCGCTCCACCGTCCGCGCCCCGGCCCGACGCCAGCGCCGCCGAGGCCACCGCCGCCTGCCGGGTCAGCAGCCACCCGATCACCAGGTCACCGACGCTGATCAGGAGCCGGGTGGTGTTCTGGCCGATCCGGTACACCTCGCTGATGTCGCCGCCGGCCTTGTCCCGCCAGCCGAGCATCGCGTCCACCATGCCCCGGACGTCGGCCAGGGCGGCGGCGAGCGCGGCCCGCTCCACGGCGAGCGTCCCACCGACGCCCACCGGGTCGGCGGCGTCCAGGCCGCGGAGGAAGTCCTCGATCTCGCCCGTGAGCACGGCGAACGCCCCGCCGCTGTCGCGCGCTATCTTGCGGAAGAAGAAGTCCTGCCCCTGGATGCCGGTCGTGCCCTCGTACAGCGAATCGATCTTCGTGTCCCGGATGTACTGCTCGATCGGGTAGTCCTGGAGGAACCCCGAGCCGCCGAGGGTCTGCAGCGACAGGGTGAGCATCTCGTAGGACCGTTCGGAGCCGACGCCCTTGACGACGGGCAGCAGCAGGTCGTTCATGCTCGCGGCCAGCTCCGGGTCCACGCCGCCCCGGTCGAGCCAGCCGGCCGTGTACAGGTAGGTGGCGCGCAGGCCCTCGGCGTACGCCTTCTGGAGCATCAGCATCCGGCGCACGTCGGGGTGCCGGTCGATGGTCACCCGGGGCGCGGACTTGTCGGCCGCGCGGGTCAGGTCGGGGCCCTGGACCCGGGACCGGGCGTAGTCGAGGGCGTTGAGGTAGCCGGTGGACAGGGCCGCGATGGCCTTCACGCCGACCTGCATCCGGGCCGACTCGATCACCTTGAACATCTGCGCGATGCCCTCGTGCACCTCGCCGAGCAGCCAGCCCACGGCCGGCTGGTCCTCGCCGAACCGCAGTTCGCAGGTCGTGGACACCCGGATGCCCATCTTCTTCTCGACGTTGGTGGCGTACACCCCGTTGCGGGCGCCGAGTTCGCCGGTGGCCGGGTCGAACCGGTACTTCGGCACCACGAACAGCGAGAGCCCCTTCGTGCCCGGCCCGGCCCCCTCGGGGCGGGCGAGGACGAAGTGCACGATGTTCTCCTCCAGGTCGTGCTCGCCGGAGGTGATGAACCGTTTGACGCCCTCGACGTGCCAGGTGCCATCGGGCTGCGGGAGGGCCCGGGTCCGGCCGGCGCCGACGTCGGAGCCCGCGTCGGGTTCGGTGAGCACCATGGTGCCGGCCCAGCCCTTCTCCAGCATCACCTCGCCCATCCGGCGCTGGGCCGGGGTGCCGAGGTTGTAGAGCAGGCCGGCGAAGGCGGGGCCGCCGCCGTACATGAAGACGGGGGCCTGGGCGCCCTGGACCATCTCGACGAGGGACCACCACAGCATCCGGGGCGCGGCCGTGCCGCCGAGCCCGACGGGCAGGTCGAGGCGCCACCATTCGGCGTCCATGTACGCGCGGTAGGAGCGGCGGAAGCCCTCGGGCATGGTGACGGAGTGGGTGGCGGGGTCGTACACGGGAGGGGTGCGGTCGGACTCCACGAAGGACTCGGCGACCGGGCCGGTGGCGAGCCGTTCGACCTCGCCGAGGATGTCGCGGACGGTGTCGGGGTCGAGGTCCGGGTACCGGCCGAGGTCCAGGTCGAACACCTCGAACAGGTTGAACCGCAGGTCACGGAGGTTGGCACGGTAGTGGCTCATCGGGGTTCCCCCAGGTCGAGGTTGAGGAGAGCTTCGAGAGTACGGAGGGTGTCCGCCGCGTGGGTGTGGTGCACGGTGGCCATGCCCAGGGCCCGGGCCGGCTTCAGGTTCCCGCCGAGGTCGTCGACGAACACGCACGCCTCCGGCGCGAGGCCGATCGCCGCCGCGCCGAGCTCGTAGATCGCCGGGTCGGGTTTGCGGACGCCGACCGTGCCGGACAGGACGACGCCGTCGAAGAGGTCCGCGAGGTCGGTGTAGCCGCCGGGGCCCCAGGAGTTGGAGACCAGACCGGTGCGGACGCCGCCGGCCCGGGCGCGGAGCACCGCCGCGCGCATGGCGTGGTCCGGGCGGATGTCGGCGGTCAGGCGGCGGAGGAGGCCGGTCGGGGGCACCCCGAGCAGTACCCCGAGAGAGGTTTCGAACTGGGGTGTGGGGAGGGTGCCGATCTCCAGGCCGGCGAGCAGGTCCCGGGCCGCCGGGTCGGCGCGGAACAGGGTGGCGACCCGGTCGGCGGGCAGCCCCTCCCTGCCGCAGAAGGCCGCGAAGGAGGCGAAGACGTCGGTGGTCAGCACCCCGCCCCAGTCGATCAGAAGACCCTTTCTCACGGGTACCGCCGCAGCTCCCGCCGGGCCAGCGACATCCGGTGCACCTCGTCGGGCCCGTCGGCCAGCCGGAGCGACCGGGCCGCCGCCCAGAGCCCGGCGAGCGGGAAGTCCTGGCTGACCCCGCCGCCGCCGTGCGCCTGGATGGCCTTGTCCAGGACCCATTCCGCCATCGTCGGGGTCACGATCTTGATGGCCTGGATCTCGGAGTGCGCGCCCTTGTTGCCGACGGTGTCCATCAGCCACGCGGTCTTGAGCACCAGGAGCCGGGCCTGTTCGATCCGGACCCGGGACTCGGCGATCCAGTCGGCGACGACCCCGTGCTGGGCGATGGGCTTCCCGAAGGTGGTGCGCTCCAGGGCCCTGCGGCACAGCAGTTCCAGGCCGCGTTCGGCCATCCCGATCAGGCGCATGCAGTGGTGAATCCGGCCCGGGCCGAGCCGGGCCTGCGCGATCGCGAACCCCTCGCCCTCCCCCACGACCAGGTTCTCCGCCGGCACCCGGACGTCGGTGAAGGCGATCTCGGCGTGCCCGCCGTGC
This sequence comes from Longispora urticae, assembly GCF_053902585.1. Classification (NCBI taxonomy): domain Bacteria; kingdom Bacillati; phylum Actinomycetota; class Actinomycetes; order Micromonosporales; family Micromonosporaceae; genus Longispora; species Longispora urticae. The sequence continues at coordinate 31,488 of NZ_JAQZSH010000047.1, read as the reverse complement.
GGCCCGTCGTCGAAGCCGAACACGTGCAGGCCGCGCCGGACGTCCACGCCGGGGGTGTCGCGGGGTACCAGGATCACGCTCTGCTGCCGGTGCCGGTCCTCCCCGCCGGTGCGGCCCATGACGACGAGGAGTTCGCAGCGCGGGTTCATGGCGCCCGAGGACCACCACTTGCGGCCGTTGACGACGTACTCGTCGCCGTCCCGGACGATGCTGGTGGCGATGTTCGTGGCGTCGGAGGAGGCGACGTCGGGTTCGGTCATGCAGATCGCGGAACGGACCTCCCCGGCCAGCAGGGGCTCCAGCCAGCGCTTCTTCTGGGCCTCGGTGCCGAACATCTCCAGCACCTCCATGTTCCCGGTGTCGGGCGCGGAGCAGTTCAGCGCCTCCGGGGCGAGGTACGGGCTGCGGCCGGTGATCTCGGCCAGCGGCGCGTACGCCTGGTTGGACAGCTGGAACAGGTTCCACAGCCCGCGCCGGCGCGCCTCGGCCTTCAGCTCCGCCATCACCGGCGGCGTGGTCCAGCGCTCGCCCGCCGCGACCTGTGCGGCGAACACCGGCTCGGCCGGGTACACGTGGGAGTCCATGAAGTCGAGCAGCTTCCCGCGCAGCTCCAGCGTCCCGGCGTCGTAGGCGAAGTCCATCAGTGTCCCCTGTCCTCGGCCAGCGCGGCGTGCCCCAGTGCGACGAGGGGCGCGACGACCTCGCCGATCCGGTCGAAGCCCCCGCCCACGGTCTGGCCGGCCGTGTACCGGTGGTGGATGCCCTCGGCGATCACCGCGAGCTTGAAGAACCCGAAGGCCGTGTACCAGTGCAGCCGCGACAGGTCCACCTTGCGCCGGGCCGCGTACCGGTCGATCAGTTCCGGGCCGCCCGGGAAGTTGGCCGTGACCGCGTCGGACACCGCGTTGGCCGGCAGGTGCGCGAGGCCGGTCCAGTAGACGAGGAAGACGCCGAGGTCCGTGAGCGGGTCGCCGAGGGTGGCCATCTCCCAGTCCAGGACGGCCGCGATCCGGTCGTCGGCGGACACCAGCACGTTGTCGAGCCGGTAGTCACCGTGCACGATCGCCGGCCGGCCGCTGTCGGGCACGTCGGCGGCGAGGGTCGCGTGCAGGTCGTCGATGCCGGGCAGGTCCCGGCCGCGCGAGGCGTCGAGCTGGGTCTTCCAGCGGCGCAGCTGCCGGACGAGGAAGCCGTCGGGGCGGCCGAAGTCCGCGAGCCCCACGGTCGCCGGGTCCACGTCGTGCAGGTCCGCGAGGGTGTCCATCAGGGCGTGGGCCACGGTGCGGGCCCTGTCCGGGTCCAGTGCCGCCGTCTGGGTCGCCGAACGGTAGACCGTGCCGTCCACATGGGACATCAGGTAGAAGGGGGCGCCGAGCACCTCCGGATCGGGGCAGTGCGCGATCGTCTCGGGTACCGGCACGGCCGTGGGGCGCAGCGCGCCGATCACCGTGTACTCGCGGCCCATGTCGTGCGCCGTCGCCAGCACGTGCCCGATGGGCGGCCGGCGCAGGACCCAGCGGTGCGCGCCGTCGGTCACCACGTAGGTCAGGTTGGACTTGCCGCCGACGACCCGCTCGGCGGTCAGGTCGGCGGTGACGAGGCCGGGGAGTTCCGCGTCGAGGTACCGGCGCAGCGCGTCGAGGTCCAGGTGCCTCACGGCGTGACCACCACCCGGCCGACCGTCTCCCCGGCGGCGAGCCGGGCGAGCCCGTGCGGCGCGCGGTCGAAGCCGACCCGCTCGCCGATCAGCGGGACGACCACGCCGGCGTCGGCGAGGGCGAGGAGTTCGCGGTGCGCGGCGAGGACGGCGGCGGGGTCGTTCCTGCGGTACAGGCCCCAGTGCAGGCCCAGCAGCGTGTAGTTCTTCACCAGCGGGTGGCTCATCGCCGGGCTCGGGATCTGGCCGCTGGCGAAGCCGACCACCACGATCCGGCCCTCGAACGCCACGCACTTCGTGGACCGCTCGAACGCCGCCCCGCCGACCGGGTCGAACACCACGTCCGCGCCCCGGCCGCCGGTGGCCTCCTTGACCACGGCCACGAAGTCCGCCTGGTGCCGGTCCACGACGAGGTCCACGCCCAGGTAGCTGGCCACCTTCGCCTTGTCCGGGCCGCCGACCACGCCGATCACGGTCGCCCCGGCGGCCTTGCCGAGCTGCACGGCCGCGCTGCCCACCCCGCCGGCCGCCGCGTGCACGAGCAGGGTCTCCCCGGGCTGGAGCTTCGCGCGGCGGTGCAGGGCGAACCACGCCGTCTGGTACCCGATCAGGAAGGCCGCCGCGCGTTCGTCGTCGAGGCCCTCGGGTGCGGGAAGCGCGTCGCCGACGTCCAGCACCGCGTACTCGGCCAGCGCTCCGGAGGTGGCGGCCGGGGTGCCCACGACCCGCTGGCCGACCACGAACCCCTCGGCGGCGGTCACCACCTCCCCGCACAGCTCGACCCCGGGGGTGAAGGGCAGGGGCGGCTTCACCTGGTACTGGCCCCGGCAGATCAGCACGTCCGGGAAGTTCAGGGCCACGCCCAGCACCCGGACCAGGAGCTGCCCGGGGCCGGCGGTGGGGCGGGCGGTGTCCACGAGCTCCATGACCTCCGTCGGCTCGCCCAGCCGGGTCACCTGCCACGCCCTCATCGGATCGTCTCCTCGTCCATGTCCAGCTGGGCCTGGTAGCGGCGCATCGCCGTCAGCCAGCGGTCGGGGTCGGCGGCCTTCGCCGCGTGGTAGCCGGCCACCTCCGGGTGCGGCAGGATCAGGAACCGGCCGTCGGCCAGCGCCTCGACCACGGTGTCCGCGACCTGCCCGGCGGTCAGCGCCGAGTCCGCCAGCATCAGCCGGCCGGCCCGGCCCGAGGCGTCCAGCATCGGGGTGCGCACCCCCTGCGGGCACAGCGCCTGCACGGTGATCCCCCGGTCGGCGTAGGTGGCCGCGAGCCACTCGGCGAACGCGAGCGCGCCGTGCTTCGTCACCGAGTACGGCGCGGAGCCGAGCATCGTCAGCAGGCCCGCCGCCGACACGGTGGCCAGGAAGTGGCCCCGGCCGCGTTCCAGCCAGCCCGGCAGCAGCGCGCGGGCCGCCCGGACGTGCGCCATGACGTTGACCTGCCAGGCGAGGTCCCAGTCGGCGTCGATGGCCTCGGGGCCGCCCGGGGTGCCGATCCCGGCGTTGGCGCAGAACAGGTCGACCGCGCCGAGGTGCCCGATCGCGGTGCCGACCAGCGCGGCGGCACCGTCCGGTGTGGACACGTCGCCGGGGACCGCCCAGCCGTCGATCTCCGCCGCGACCCGGGTGGCGGCCGCGGCGTCGAGGTCGTTGACGACGACCCGGGCGCCGGCCGCCGCGAACCGGCGGGCGAGGGCCGCGCCGATGCCCGAGCCGGCGCCGGTGATGACGACGCCCGCGCCGTCGAGAGCGGTCACGACGCCTCCCGGGTGCCGGGGACGGTCGGGGCGGCCTCGCCGGAGCCGGTCGGGGCGGGCCGGTCGGGGCTGGGTGGTTCGCCGTAGAACCGGGCCACCGACTCCGCCACGCACACCGGCCGGTCGCCGCCCTCGCGTTCCATCGTCACCCGGCACACCACCTGGGTCCCGCCGCCCGCCTCGCCGACCTCCGTCACCTCGACCCGCCCGCGCAGCCGCGCACCGACCGGCACGGGCGCGGGGAACCGGACCCTGTTCAGCCCGTAGTTCACGGCCATCCGGACCCGGTCGACCACCAGCCGGTCCAGGGTGATCACCGGCAGCAGCGACAGCACCAGGAAGCCGTGCGCGATCGTGCCGCCGAACGGGCCGTCCGCCGCCCGGGCCGGGTCGACGTGGATCCACTGGTCGTCGCCGGTGGCCTCGGCGAACCGGTCGATCCGCTCCTGGTCGACGAGGAACCACGCGCTGTACCCGAGGTCGACGGGCACGGCGGCGGTCAGCTCGTCGAGCGAGCCGAACCTGCGCGCCTCCGTGGCCTCGGCCGCGCCGGTCATCCCAGGCCGCCCGACAGGGTCAGCCCGCCGTCCACGACCACCGTCTGGCCGGTCATCCAGCCCGCGTCGGCCGAGGCGAGGAACGCGACCGCCCCGGCGACGTCCTCGGGGATGCCCAACCGCTTCAACGGGTACGTGTCCGTGACCCGCTGCTCGCGCCCCTCGTACAGGGCGGCGGCGAACACGGTCTTCACGATCGCGGGCGCGACGGCGTTGACCCGGACTCCGGGGCCGAGCTCGGCGGCGAGCTGCATGGTGAGGTGGATCAGGGCGGCCTTGCTGGCGCCGTAGATCCCGATCCCGGCGGCCGGTCGCAGTCCCGCGACGGAGGCGACGTTGACGACGGACCCGCCGTGGGCGGCGAACCAGGCCCGGTGCGCGTGCCCGACCCAGCCGAGGGCGGCGATCACGTTGACCTCGAAGACCTTGCGCACGGCGGCCGGATCGGCGTCGATCATCGGGCCGTACGTCGGATTGATCCCGGTGTTGTTGACCAGCACGTCGAGCCGCCCGAACGTGTCGAGCACCCGGGCGACGGCGTCCGCCTGGTGCTCGGGGTCGTCGGCCCGCCCCGCGACGGCCATGGCCCGCTCGGGGCCGAGCCGCTCGACGGCGGCGGCGAGCGCGTCGGGTCTGCGGGCCGTGAGGCAGACCCTGGCGCCCTCGGCGACGAGGCGTTCGGCGATGCCGAGCCCGATCCCCCGGCTCGAACCGGTGATGAGGGCGACCTGCCCGTCGAAGCGCGTCACATCGAGATCCCGCCGTCGACCGGGAGGACCGCCCCGGTGATGTACCCGGCCTCGTCCGAGGCCAGGAAGCCGACCGCCGCGCACATCTCCGTCGGGTCCGCGAACCGGCCCATCGGGATGTGCGCGGTGAGCTGCGCGCGCTTGGCGTCCGGGATGGACGCGATCATGCGGGTCTCCGCGTTCGGGGAGATGGCGTTGACGGTGACCCCGAAGTGGGCCAGTTCCTTCGCGGCCGTCTTGGTGAAGCCGATGATGCCGGCCTTGGCGGCGGCGTAGTTGGCCTGGCCGGTGTTGCCGTGCAGCCCGGTGTAGGAGGTCACGTTGACGACCCGCCCGGAGCCCTGGGCGCGGAAGTGCGGCACGCAGGCCCGGGTGAACCGGAAGGTGCCGCCGGTGTGCACGGCGAGCACGGCCTCCCAGTCCTCGTCGCTGATCTTCCACAGCACGTTGTCGCGGAGGATGCCGGCGTTGTTGACCAGGATGTCGATCCGGCCGGTGGCCCCGACGGCGGCGGCCACGACCCGCTCGACGTCGGCGGTGCGGCTCACGTCGGCGGCGATCCCGGTCGCGCCGAGCGCCCCGGCCGCCGCGGCCAACTCCTCGGCGTCGAAGTCGATCAGGAACACGGTCGCGCCGGCGTCCTGGAAGAACCTGCCGAGGGCGAGGCCGATGCCCCGGGCCGCGCCGGTGACGAGGACCGTCCGGCCGGAGAAGTCGTAGGTCAGGTTACCCATCAGGTACTTTCCTCCGTATTTCGCACACTTACCCAGTGGTAATCAAGCGCTTGCTTAGAATGCTGGTCATGTACCCCGATGTCAACGACCCGCGCACCCCGGTCGAGGGCGGCCTGGACGAGGCCGAGGCCCGCGCCCTCGACGAGAACTGGTCGGAGGTCCAGCCCCCGGCCGCCCGGCGGATCCTGATCGCCGCCGTCGAGGCGTTCGCCACCCGGGGCTACCACGCGACCACCACCCGCGATATCGCCGGCCGGGTCGACCGCTCCCCCGCCGCCGTGTACGGCTACTTCGCGTCCAAGGAGGAGCTGCTCTACCGGATCAGCCTGATCGGGCACCAGCGCACCCTGAGGACGGTCACCGAGGCGTCCGCCGGCGAGACGGACCCGGTGGCCCGGATGCGCGCGCTGGTCAGCGACTTCGCGGCCTGGCACGCCCGGCACCACACCACGGCCCGGGTGATCCAGTACGAGCTGGGGGCGCTCAGCGAGGAGCACCACGCCGAGATCGCGGCCCTGCGCCGGCAGATCGACCGGGTGGTCCGCGAGACCCTGGAGTACGGGGTGGCGCGCGGCGCGTTCGACGTCCCCGACGTGCCCGGCACCGCGCTCGCCCTGCTCAGCCTCAGTATCGACGTGGCACGCTGGTACCGGTCGAGCGGGCGGCTGGGGCCGGAGGACATCGGCGCGCTGTACGCGGACCTGGCGCTGCGGATGGTGCGGCCCCAGGCCGGTACCCAGAGCATCGCCCCCTGACATCTACCCTCCCGGGCCGTTCTCTCCTACATTGACCGACATCGGTCCATGGTGGTGTCGCGACACGCAGCGGCACCGGCCGGTGCTCCGGGCCGCGGCCACACGGCCCGACCCGGGGCAAACACTAGGGAGGCCCCTCATGAAGTTCAGCAGCCTCGCGGCCCGGGTCGCGGTCACAGTGGCCGGAGCGGCGCTCGCGGTCGCCGCCACGGCGGGTCCGGCGTCGGCAGGTCGCACGTCGGACGGTCCGCCGCAGGGCATCGTCGGCGGCAGCCAGGTCGGCACCGCCCCGTCCTGGGCGGCGGCGGTCGGCGACAGCAGCGGCATGTGGTGCAGCGGCACCCTGATCGCACCGCAGTGGGTGCTCAGCGCCGGGCACTGTTCGGGCGCGACCCGGATCCGGGTCGGCTCGAAGAACCTGAACAGCGGCGGCACGCTGGCCACGGTGTCCAAGTCGGTCAAGCACCCCAGCTACAACGGCGGCGCGTACGACTTCCGGCTCTACAAGCTCAGCGCCCCGGTCAGCCAGGCCCCGATCACCCTGGGCACGGCGTCCCCGGCCGTCGGCGCGGCGATCACGCTGTACGGCTTCGGCCAGACCTGCGCGCCCGACGGGTGCGGCGGCATGAGCTCCGTGCTCAAGACCGTCGGCACCAAGGTCACGTCCGACGCGAACTGCGGCGGGATCAGCGGTTCGGTGGAGCTGTGCTTCGACACGTCCACGACCGCCACCGACTGCTACGGCGACTCGGGCGGCCCGGCCCTCGCGGGCGGCCAGCTCGTCGGCGTCACCAGCCGCGGTGCGGACGGCCCCGGCGCGGACACCTGCGGCCGGACGAACTCGATCTACGGCGACACCACCACCGTTCTCAGCTGGATCCGGTCGACCGCCGGCCTCTAGCAGCGCGACGGCACGGCCCCCGGGAGTCCCCTCAGACCCCCGGGGGCCATGCCCGTTTTCCATAACGTTGAGTTAATAGTCTTGACCTGGCCCGGTCGCCCGGACGTACCCTGAGCAACCCGGGGGGCGTACCGGAAGGGCCGCCAGTGAACATTGACCTCAGGCACCTACAGATCCTGGTGGCTGTCGCCGACGCCGGCAGCATCCGGGGCGCGGCCACCCGGCTGCGCCTCGCCCAGCCGTCCCTGACCCGGCAGCTGCACCGGATCGAGACCGCGCTCGGCGGCCCCGTGTTCGACCGGACCCCGCACGGCGTGGTGCCCAACGCGACGGGCGCGAGAACCCTGGACCAGGCCCGACGGGTACTGGCCGACGTCGACCGGATGTGGACCGGTACCGCGGAGATCCTCAGCCAGCTCCCCTCCCGCCCGGCCCGGGTCGGCGGCGTGGTCGGCGCGTTCACCGACGCCCTGGTCCCCGCGTCCGAGGCCGTGGGCGACGCGCCCGTGACCAGCCACGGCGACCCGATGGTCAGCCGGCTCGTGGACCAGCTCGCGGCCGGGCAGCTCGACGCGGCCGTGCTGCACGAGTTCCCCGGCTTCACCCTGAAACTGCCGCCCTCGCTGGGTACCCGGCACCTGATCACCGAGCCGATCTTCGTGGGGCTCGACGAGGAGCACCCCCTCGCCCAGCGGTCCGAACTGGACCTCGCCGAGCTCGCGCCCCGGACCTGGGCGCTGCCCCGCGACGACGACGGCGGCCTGCACGCCAGCTTCCACCGGGCCTGCGCCGACGCCGGCTTCACCGCCCGGGTCCGGCACTGGACCACCGACTCGGCGGCCGTCGCGCCCCTGGTGGCGGCGGGGGCGGTGTGCGGGCTGTACCCGACGACGTACGTGCTGCCCGGGATGCGGGCCATGCCGCTGGCCGGGGCCCCGCTGCGCCGCCGGGTACTGCTGGCCTGGCGCCGGGACTCGTTCGTGCACGACCGGACCGAGGAGTTCGTCGCGCACCTGTACCGCAGCTACGCGGCCATCGTGCGCCGCCGCCCCGCGTACCGCGACTGGTGGGCCGCGCACGCCACCCACGCCTCCCCCGGACTGCCGTCGTGAACCTCGAACTCAGCCACCTGCGGCTCGTCGTGACCGTCGCCGACGCCGAGGACCTGCGCACCGCCGCGCACCGGTTGCAGATCAGCCAGCAGTGCCTGTTGCAGCGGCTGGCCCGGATCGAGGCGGCGTTCGGCGGGGCGCTGTTCGCGCACGGGGACCGGTACCTGGAGCCGACCCCGGCCGGCCGGTACGTGGTCGACTGCTCGCGGGGGATCCTGGACACGTTGGCGGACATGGGCACTCCTTGACACCCCTTCGACAATGACCACTATGGGAGACTGCCCCGGCACCGCCTGGAATGTGATCAGCGCCGCCGGCCCGTTGTCGCAGCTCGCCGGGGTGATCGCCGGTTTCGTGTTCGCCGGGGTGATCGTGCTGCTGGCCCAGCCCCGGCCCAGCACGACGGCGGCGGAGCGGCACAACGGTTCGGCCCGGTTGCGCGCGCTGGTCCCGTTCTTCGCCACGTTCGTCGCGATGGGACTCAACGCGTACGTGTTCGGGCTGCTGGCCGGCGAGGAGCCGACGGACTCCTGCCGGCGGGTGTGGACGGCCGCCGCCGTCGCGAGCGGGATGCTCGCCGTCGGCACGGTGGCCGCCGTGTGCGGGATCGTGCTGCTGATCCAGGCCTACCTGGCCCGGGAGAACCTGGGCGGCACCGACGTCCGGCAACTGGGCAACCTGGAACGGATGTTGACGGTGTGCATCCGGCTGCTGGCCGTCGTGGCCCCGGGCCTGCTGTTCCAGCGGGTGTACGAGTTCCTCCGGGTCTGGTACGACGGCGACCTGCACGGCCTCGAATGGATGTGGATCTTCGTGATCGGGGTGGTCTGCGCGACGATCGTGCTGACGGCGGTGCATCCGCCCCTGATGCGGCGGCTGGTGCACGGGCCTGCGGAGCACCGGGTGGCCTACTTCGACCGGGTGCTGTTCCTCGCGGGCGTCCTGACCGTGGTCTACTCCGTCACCGGTACCGCGCTGGTCGGCTTCTTCCTCGGCGTGGTGCCGACCGAGTGGGACTCGACGCCGTCCTTCGTGCCGTGGACCGTGGCCGCGCTGGTCACCACGATCCCGACGGCGGCGATCGGCGGCTACCTGTACGCGATCCGGGGCATCGTACGCGGGGCCGAACTGCCCCCACAGTAGAGACGCGACGTACCCCTAAGACGATCTTGATCTGGCTCGTCGCTCCTGCTCTAAGGCGAAGTGGCCCGCTGAGGGCGAATCTGGCAAGCGAAAGGCCGATGCGCTAGGGCAGCGCCCTGCAGATCGGCCTTTCGCGCAGTCCAGATTCGTCCTCAGCGGGTCTTACGGGTAGTGCCGCTCGGTGGGGCCGGTGTAGACCTGCCGCGGCCGGCCGATCTTCGTCGCCGGGTCCGAGATCATCTCGCGCCACTGGGCGATCCAGCCCGGCAGCCGGCCGAGCGCGAAGAGCACGGTGTACATCTTCGTCGGGAAGCCCATGGCCTTGTAGATCAGGCCGGTGTAGAAGTCCACGTTCGGGTAGAGCTTGCGGGACACGAAGTAGTCGTCGGCGAGGGCGATCTCCTCGAGCTGCATCGCGAGGTCGAGCAGCGGGTCCGGCTTGTCCATCCGGTCGAGCACGTCGCGGACGGCCTTCTTGACGATCACCGAGCGCGGGTCGAAGTTCTTGTAGACCCGGTGCCCGAAGCCCATCAGCTTGACGCCCGGCTCCTTGTCCTTGACCCGGCGGACGAAGTCGCGGACGTCGCCGCCGGACTCCTGGATGCCCGCGAGCATCTCCAGCACGGCCTGGTTCGCGCCGCCGTGCAGCGGGCCGGACAGGGCGTGGATGCCGGAGGAGACCGAGGCGAACAGGTTCGCGTGGCCGGAGCCGACCAGGCGCACGGTCGAGGTGGAGCAGTTCTGCTCGTGGTCGGCGTGCAGGATGAGCAGCATGTCCAGGGTGCGGGCGACGACCGGGTCGACCTCGTACGGGGTGGTGGGCACGCCGAAGGTGAGGCGGAGGAAGTTCTCCACGTAGCCCAGGGAGTTGTCCGGGTACATCAGCGGCTGGCCGATGGACTTCTTGTACGCGTACGACGCGATGGTCGGCAGCTTCGCCATCAGGCGGATCGTGGACAGCTCCACCTGCGCGGGGTCGAACGGGTCGAGGCTGTCCTGGTACCAGGTGGACAGTGCGCTCACGCCCGAGGACAGCACCGGCATCGGGTGCGCGTCGCGCGGGAAGCCGTTGAAGAAGCCGCGCATCTCCTCGTGCAGGAGGGTGTGCATGCTCAGCTTGTCGGTGAACTCGGTGAGCTGGGCCGGGGTCGGCAGCTCGCCGTAGATCAGCAGGTAGGACGTCTCGAGGAACGAGGACTTCTCGGCGAGCTCCGCGATCGGGTAGCCCCGGTAGCGCAGGATGCCGGCGTCGCCGTCGATGAACGTGATGTCCGAGGTGCAGGACGCGGTGTTCACGAAACCCGGGTCGAGGGTGACGTGGTCGGTGCTGCTGAGCAGCTTGCCGATGCCGAGGCCCGCGGGGCCGTCGGTGGCCGGGGTGACCGGCAGTTCGAGGGAACCGGACGGATGGTCCAGCTTGAAGGTCGCCCCGGTGTCTGACTGCGCGACGGAACCGTTCGCGTGGTCCAGCTTGGTGTTCGTCATCCCGCTCTCGCTCCTTCAGGTCCAGGCACAGCGTACGTCCCCTGCGGAGAGCCCCGAGTGGGAACGGTGAGGTCGGCGGTGTGGTGCAGTCAGCCAGCCTCATCATAGGTTCGACCATGCCCGGAGCAGGAGCGTTCGGGACCTGCCCGGATGGGTGCTTGGTCACAGAAAGCATCCCGCGAGCGATGTCCGGTTTGTCCGGAGGGGCCGCCTTCCGACGGCCCCTCGGCACACTACGGGAGCTGCCGGTTCAGCCGGCCGAACAGCCGCGAGGCCCGGTTGAGGGTCCCGACACTGATCTTCGGTACGAGGGTCGCCTGGTGCTTGAGCAGCGCCGATGCCGGCCGGAAGTGGTTGAACCGACCCCCGGCGAGGTCGTGCTGCGCGAAGTGCGCCCGGACCTGGTCCACGATCCGGGTCCGGACGGCCGGCAGGTCCGACACCGCGATCGGGGTGGGCAGTTCCTTCGCGTAGGCGAGGTTGACGAGGTCGAGGTAGAAGTCCGCCTCGAACAGGTCCTCGATGTCGGCGTCCGGGGTGCCGGTGAACTCGCCGATGTCGATCAGCCCGCCCTTGCCGAGCTGGCCGTTGTCCCGCAGCCGGCGGACGGCCCGGGAGTTGCGGGTCTGGGCGTCCACGATCACGGCCACGTGCAGCCGGTTCGCGCCGAGCAGTGCCGCGAACGTGGCCAGCGCCCCCGCGCCGCCAGTCGGGGCCTTCTGCCAGCGCGGGTCCAGCCCGTCCCGGCGGTGGCTGTCGAGGGTGTCGCTGAGCACGTCCAGGTAGATCAGGTCGCTCGGGCCCTCCAGCAGCAGGGTGTGCTCCCCCACGAACAGGCTGCCGGTCATCCCGATCCCCATGCCCGCGAGCAGCGGGAACGCGGTGTCGGAGTCGGCGGCGGCCAGGTCGGCGCTGACCTTGGTGCCGGCCCGGTCGTGGTCGATCACGGTCCGGACCCGGTGCAGGTGGTCCGGGGAGATCATGAACGGCGAGTGCGTGGTGTACAGCACCTGGTGGGTGGGCGCGAGGCGCTCGTCGACCAGCCGGAGCAGGTCCTCCTGGGCCCGGCCGTGCAGGGACAGGCCCGGCTCGTCGAGGAGCACGATGACGTCGCGGTCCCCGGCGTCGAGCTCGGAGAAGTACGCCAGGAAGGAGAAGAACCAGACGAACCCGCGGGACCGGTTGTCGAAGGGTACGGACGCGCGGTGCCGGCGGTTGTGCACCCGGATCTGGAGCAGCGGGCCGTCGGCGGCCGGCAGTACCTCCAGGCGGACCTCCAGCTCGTCGTTCTGCGACCAGTAGTCGAACACCTCGTCGGAGATGATGTTGCTGGCGTTCTCCAGTTCCCGGATCAGCTGCTCGTGCCGGCCGGGCTCCAGGAAGTCCTCCGGGGCCACCCCGGCCATCCGCAGCAGGCTGAGCAGCGAGCGCTCGCCGGGCTCCAGCTCGTCGGCGTCCCGGCGCAGGATCAGGTCCGGGATCGACACCTTGCCGGGCATGATGTCGTAGTCGGAGAAGTACATCAGGGTGGGCAGCCGGGGCTCGGCGTACGCGTCGGTGAGGTGGTGCTCGATACTCCCGTCCCGCCAGGCCCGGATCCGGTCGAGGACGGCCCCGGTCTCCTCCGTCTGCTCCTCGCGGGACTCCAGCAGCTCGCGGAGCGCGGCCACGGAGACCACCGGCGGCAGGCCGAGCCCGGCGACGAGGTTGCCGACGATGGTCGGTTCGTCGAAGGAGTGCGCGAAGGTCCGGGACTCGTCGCGGTACCCGATGGTGACCGTGACCTCGGCGCTGGTGAGCGCGCCGAACCCGAGTTCCTCCTCGATCTGCTTGACCTCCAGGTCGTCGTACTCGAAGGTCGCCAGGACCACGGGGATCCGGTCGGCCTGGGCCCACTGCTTGCGCTGCCGGGTGAGCCGGGCCGGGTAGTCGACGACCTCGTCGAACGGTTCGGCGGGTTCGGCCGGGTTGAGCCGGTGCAGGGCCTGCAGGACGGTGGTCTTGCCGGACTCGTTCTTGCCGACGAGGCAGGTGACGTTCGGTTCGACGGTGAACTCCTCGGAGTCCTCCACCGACCGGTAACTGGTGATACGAGCGTTGATGAGCCGCACCGAATTCTCCTGATCACGACAATTATGGACAAAGTGATGATCCCCCGGTCGGTGGTCCGCCCGGTCGCGACGCGCGGGAGCTCACCGACCCGGCACGGCCTTTGTGCGGTCGATTTCACAGGTCCGGCAACTTGGGTGATACACCAGCGCAACAGCGCCTTGACAGACTCCACTCACCTCGATCGGACACACGGGTGCCCGAGAGGCGTACGAGAAGGGGCGAACCATGGGCCGGTGGATCACACAGTGGACTCCCGAGGATCCCGCGTTCTGGGCGGCGACCGGACAGCGGACCGCCCGACGCAACCTGGTGTTCTCGATCCTGGCCGAGCACTTCGGCTTCTCGATCTGGCTGCTGTGGAGCGTCGTCGCGGTCAGCCTGCCGGCGGCCGGCTTCAGGTTCTCCGTCGACCAGCTGTTCTGGCTGGTGGCGCTGCCGAACCTGGTCGGGGCGTTCATGCGGCTGCCCTACACGGCGGCGGTCGCCCGGTTCGGCGGCCGGAACTGGACGACGGTGTCCGCCGCGCTGCTGCTCATCCCGCTCGGCCTGATGGCCTACTGCGTGAGCACCCCCGGCACGCCCTACGGGATGTTCCTGTTCGCGGCGGCGACGGCCGGCCTGGGCGGCGGCAACTTCGCCTCCAGCATGGCCAACATCTCCTACTTCTACCCGGAGGCGCGCAAGGGCTTCGCGCTCGGGCTGAACGCGGCCGGCGGCAACATCGGCGTGGCGGTCGTGCAGTTCGCGGTCCCGGCGGTCATCGTGACCGCCGCGGCACCGCACCTGGTCAACGCGCCGCTGCTCTGGCTGGTCCCCGTGCTGGTAGCCGTGGCCTGCTCCTGGCTGTTCATGGACAACCTCACCGTGGCCAGGGCGAAGATGTCCGAGCAGTTCACGGCGTTGCGGAGCCGGCACACCTGGGTGATGTCGTTCCTGTACATCGGCACGTTCGGCTCCTTCATCGGGTACTCGGCGGCACTCCCCCTGCTGATCAAGGGCCAGTTCGCGGAGGTCGCCTGGCCGTACTGGGCCGCGCTCGGCCCCCTGGTCGGCTCCGTGTCCCGCCCGGTCGGCGGCTGGCTGTCGGACAGGATCGGCGGCGCCCGGGTCACCCTCGGCGTGTTCGTCCTGATGGGCCTCGGCGTCCTCGGGGTGCTCGCCGGGCTGGCCGGGCACACGTTCGGGCTGTTCCTGGCCTCGTTCGGGCTGCTGTTCGTGGTCAGCGGGGTCGGCAACGGGTCGACGTACCGGATGATCCCGGCGATCTTCCGCACCGAGGCCGCCGAGGCCGGCCGGACCGAGCTGCAGGGCAAGCGCACCGCCGCCGCCGTGATCGGGCTCGCGTCCGCGATCGGCGCGCTCGGCGGCTTCCTGATCCCGCGCGGGTTCGCCATCTCGATCACGAACACGGGCTCGATCCGCGCCGCCCTGTACGTGTTCCTGATCGGCTACGCCGTGTGCGGGGTGGCCACCTGGTGGTTCTACCTGCGCAAGGTCCTGGTGGCCCGGGTGCCGAACCTGGCCCACGCGCGCGTGTAGGAACCTGACCCACGCCGGCGCGTAACACGAAGTGCGCGTCTCGTAGCACCCCGGAAACACGGGAGGTACCCCTCGTGAAACCCACGTCCACCACCCTGACCGACATGACGACGGCCGCGACCCACTGCCCGTACTGCGCCCTGCAGTGCGCGATGACCCTGCGCCGGGTCGAGGGCACGGTCACGGTCGAACCCCGGGACTTCCCCACCAACCGGGGCGGGCTCTGCCAGAAGGGCTGGACCTCCGCCGACCTGCTCGGGCACCCCGAGCGGCTCACGGCCCCGCTGATCCACGGCAGGCCGGTGAGCTGGGACGAGGCTCTGGACTTCGTCGCGGCCGGCATCGTGCGGGCCCAGCGGGAGCACGGCCCCGACGCGGTGGGCGTGTTCGGCGGGGGCGGGCTGACCAACGAGAAGGCGTACACGCTGGGGAAGTTCGCCCGGATAGTCCTGCGGACGTCGACGATCGACTACAACGGACGGTTCTGCATGTCCTCGGCCGCGGCCGCCGGCATGCGCGCGTTCGGCCTCGACCGGGGACTCCCCTTCCCGGTCTCCGACCTCAGCGGAGCCGACGCGGTCCTGCTGGCCGGCGGCAACCTGGCGGAGACCATGCCGCCGATCCTGCGGCACCTCGACGGGCCGGGCCTGATCGTCGTCGACCCCCGGGTCACGGCCACCGCGGCCCGGGCCGCCCTGCACCTGCAGAACACCCCGGGCACCGACCTGGCGCTCGCCAACGGGCTGCTGCACCTGGCGATCACCGAAGGCCTGCTCGACCCCGGCTACATCGCGGCCCGGACCACCGGGTTCGACCAGGTCAGGGCCACGGTGGCGAACTACTGGCCGGCCCGGGTGGAGCGGATCACCGGGGTGCCGATCGAGGACATGGTCCGGGCGGTGCGGATGCTCGGCGGCGCGCGCCGGGCGTACGTGCTCACCGCGCGGGGTGCCGAGCAGCACGCGAAGGGCACCGACACGGTGTCCGCGTTCGTCAACCTGGCCCTGGCGCTGGGGCTGCCCGGCAACCGGGGCGGCTACGGCTGCGTCACCGGGCAGGGCAACGGGCAGGGCGGCCGGGAGCACGGCCAGAAGGCCGACCAGCTGCCCGGGTACCGCAAGATCGACGACCCCGCCGCCCGCGAGCACATCGCCGGGATCTGGGGGGTGCGGGCCCAGGATCTGCCCGGCCCGGGTCCGTCCGCGTACGAGCTGCTCGACGGGCTCGGCACCAGTACCCGGGCGCTGCTGGTGTTCGGGTCCAACCCGGTGGTGTCCGCGCCCCGGGCCCGGCACGTCACGGAGCGGCTGCAGGCGCTGGAGCTGCTCGTCGTCGCCGACCTGGTGCTGTCGGAGACCGCCGCGCTCGCCGACGTCGTGCTGCCCACCGCGCAGTGGGCCGAGGAGGACGGCACCATGACGAACCTGGAGGGCCGGGTGATCCGGCGGCGCAAGCTGATGGACCCGCCCGAGGGGGTGCGCACCGACCTGGACATCCTCGCCGCGCTGGGCGACCGGCTCGGGGTCCCGGTGCTCGCCGAACCCGAGGCCGTGTTCGCCGAACTCGGCTCCGCCAGCGCGGGCGGGGCCGCCGACTACGCCGGGATCAGCTACGACCGGATCGACGCCGAGGGCGGCGTGTTCTGGCCCTGCCCCGACGCCGGGCACCCGGGCACGCCCCGGCTGTTCGAGGAGGCGTTCGCGACCCCCGACGGGCGGGCCCGGTTCGTGCCCGTCGAGCACCGGCCGCCCGCCGAGGACGTGTGCGACGAGTACCCGGTGTACCTGACGACGGGGCGGGTGCTCACCCAGTACCAGTCGGGGGCGCAGACCAGGCGGGTCGGGCGGCTGCCCGGGGAGCTGTTCGTGGAGCTGCACCCCGACCTCGCCGGCCGGCTCGGCGTCGCCGACGGGGAGCCGGTGACCGTGACCAGCCGGCGCGGGGCCGTCACCGCGCCCGCCCGGGTGTCCGAGGCGATCCGGTCGGACACCGTGTTCCTGCCGTTCCACTGGGCCGGGGTCAACGCGCTGGTCAACCCCGCGCTGGACCCGACCTCGCGGATGCCCGAGTTCAAGGTGTGCGCCGTGCGGGTGGAAAGACCATGAGGATCACCATCGTCGGGTACGGGATGGCCGGCTCCCGACTGGCCTCGCTGCTCGCCCGGGAGCACGACGTGACCGTGTACGGGGCGGAGCCGCGGCCCGCGTACAACCGGATCCTGCTGTCGGGGCTGCTCGCCGGGGCGTACCAGGAGGAGGATCTCGCTCTTCCCGGGGCGAACGTGGACCTGCGGCTCGGCGTGACCGCGACCGACGTGGACCGGGTCGCGCGCACCGTCAACGGCGAACCCTACGACGCGCTGGTGCTGGCCACGGGCTCCCGGGCGATCATCCCGCCGATCAAGGGCCTGACCAGCGACGACGGCGAACTGCAACCGAACGTGGCGGCGTTTCGCACCCTGGAGGACTGCCGGCGGATCCTCGCCGCCGCCGGATCGCACCCGGTGGTGCTCGGCGGGGGCCTGCTCGGGGTCGAGGCGGCCCGGGGCCTGGCCGTCCGGGGGCCCGTCACCCTCGTGCACGGGGCCGGACACCTGCTCGAACGGCAGCTCGACCCGACAGGCGGGGCGATGCTCGCCGACACCCTGGCCGCGATGGGCATCACGGTCCGGGTCGACGCGCAGGCCGTGGCCTACGTCGACGGTGTGCTCCGGCTCGCCGACGGCACCGAACTGCCCGCCGACCCCCTCGTCGTGTCCTGCGGGGTGCGGGCCGACACCACCCTCGCCGAGTCGATCGGGCTGGCCGTCGGCCGGGGCGTCCTCGTCGACGACGAGCTGCGGGCCAGCGACCCGGACATCTACGCGCTCGGCGACTGCGCCGAACACCGCAACACCGTGTACGGGCTGGTCGCGCCCGCGTGGGAACAGGCGGCCGTACTCGCGGCGGTGCTGGGCGGGGCGGCGGCCGGTGGGCCTTCCGGGGCCGGGGCGGCGCGGTACACCGGTTCCCGGCTCGTCACCCGGCTCAAGGCCGCCGGCATCGACCTCGCCGCCATGGGCCACCTCGACGGCGAGGAGATCCTCAGCTTCGCCGACCCGGCCCGGGGCACCTACGCCCGGCTGGCCATCACCGACGGTCGGCTGCGCGGCGCGATCCTGCTCGGCGACAACCCCACCGTCGGCACCATCACCCAGCTCTTCGACCGCCGCACCCCCGTCCCGGCCGACCGGCGTTCGCTGCTGCTCGGACGGTCCACGGGGGCCGCCGTGCCCGCCGAGACCCCCGCCCTGATGCCCGACGCCGCCGTGGTCTGCCGGTGCAACACCGTGACCAAGGGCGAGATCGTCCGGTGCGGCGGCCGGACCGTGGCCCAGATCGCGGACCGCACCAACGCGACCACCGGCTGCGGCGGCTGCGCCGGGGCGGTCCGCGGCATCGCCGACTGGCTTTCCACAGTGGACCCCGTGATGGAGGAGGTGTGACCATGAGACTCGTCGTGATCGGCAACGGCATGGTGGGACAGCGGTTCGTGGAGGCCCTCGCGGCCCGCGACGTGGACCGCGGCTGGTCGGTGACCGTGCTCGCCGAGGAGAACCGGCGCGCCTACGACCGGGTCCGGCTGTCCGCGTACTTCGAGGGCGTCACCGCCGAGGAGCTGACCCTGGCCCCGCCGGGCGTGCCGACCGGTACGGAGTTCCTGCTCGGCGAGCCAGCCGTGGCCGTGGACCTCGCGGCACGGGTGGTGCGGACCGCGCACGAGGCGTACCCGTACGACGCCCTGGTCCTGGCCACCGGCTCGCGGGCCTTCGTGCCCCCGGTGGCCAACGCCGACGCGCCGCACTGCTTCGTGTACCGCACCCTCGACGACCTCGACGCGATCCGGGCCCACGCGACGGGAAAGCGCACCGGCGTGGTCGTCGGCGGCGGCCTGCTCGGGCTGGAGGCCGCCAACGCCCTCCGGCTGCTCGGGCTGGACGTGCGGATCGTCGAGCACGCCCCGCACCTGATGCCGTTGCAGGTCGACGTGGCCGGGGGCGCGCTGCTCCGCCGCCGGGTGCGGGCCCTCGACATCGCCGTCGACTGCGGCGAGGGGGTCAGCGACGTCGCCGACCTCGACGCGGACATCGTGGTGTTCGCCGCCGGCATCCGGGCCCGCGACGAGCTGGCCCGCGCGTCCGGGCTCGCGGTCGGGCCGCGCGGCGGGGTGCTGGTGGACTCCTCGTGCCTGGCTTCCGCGCCGGACGTGTGGGCGATCGGCGAGTGCGCCGCCGTCGACGGGACCACCTACGGCCTCGTGGCCCCCGGCTACGCGATGGCCGAGGTCGTCGCGGACCGGCTCACCGGCGGCACCTCGACCCTGGACACCCCGGACCTGTCCACGAAACTCAAGCTGCTCGGCGTGGACGTCGCCAGCTTCGGGGCGCTGACGGGGCCCCTCGACGTGGTCTACAACGACCCGGCCACCGGCGTGTACGCGAAACTCGTGCTCTCCGACGACGCGCAGACCCTGCTGGGCGGGATCCTGGTCGGCGACGCGTCGGCGTACCCCACCCTGCGGGCCAGCGTCGGCGGCCCGCTGCCCGGCACCCTCGCCGACCTGATGGCGTCCGGGGCCGCGCCGGTCGGGCTGCCCGACTCCGCACAGGTGTGCTCGTGCCACGCGGTGACCAAGGGTTCCTTCCTCGACGCCGTGGCCGGGGGCTGTACCGACATCGCGGCCATCAAGGAGTGCACCAAGGCGGGTACCGGCTGCGGGTCGTGCGTGCCGCTGCTCACGTCGCTGCTCGCCGAGGCGGGCATCGCCCAGTCCACGGCCCTGTGCGAGCACTTCGCCTACTCCCGGCAGGAGCTGTTCGACATCGTCCGGGTCCGGGGCATCCGGACCTTCTCCGAGCTGGTGGAGGCCGTCGGCGCCGGCCGGGGCTGCGACCTGTGCAAACCCGCCGTCGCCTCGATCCTCGCGTCCCTGGGCGGCGGGCACATCCTCGACGGGGAACAGGCCGCGCTCCAGGACACCAACGACCACTTCCTCGCCAACCTCCAGAAGGACGGCACCTACTCCGTGGTACCCCGGGTGCCGGCCGGCGAGATCACCCCCGGAAAACTCATCGTGATCGGCGAGGTGGCCCGCGACTTCGGCCTCTACACGAAGATCACCGGCGGGCAGCGGGTCGACCTGTTCGGCGCGCGGGTCGAGCAGCTGCCCGCGATCTGGCGGCGGCTCGTGGACGCCGGGTTCGAGTCCGGGCACGCGTACGGCAAGGCGCTGCGCACCGTGAAGTCCTGTGTGGGCGACACGTGGTGCCGATACGGGGTGCAGGACTCCGTCGGGCTCGCCGTCGCCCTGGAACTGCGGTACCGCGGCCTGCGCGCCCCGCACAAGATCAAGGCGGCGGTGTCCGGCTGCGCCCGCGAGTGCGCCGAGGCCCGGGGCAAGGACTTCGGGATCATCGCCACCGAGAACGGGTGGAACCTCTACGTCGGCGGCAACGGCGGCTTCACGCCCCGGCACGCGGACCTGCTGCTCAGCGACCTGTCGACCGCCGACCTGATCCGGTACGTCGACCGGTTCCTGATGTTCTACGTCCGCACCGCCGACCGGCTGCAGCGCACGTCCGTCTGGGTCCAGAACCTCGGACTCGACTACCTCCGCGAGGTGATCGTCGACGACACCCTGGGACTCGCGGCGGACCTCGACGCGGCCATGGCACAACACGTCGACGGGTACGTGGACGAGTGGCGCGCCGTCCTCGACGACCCGGTGAAGCTCCGGCGCTTCGTGTCCTTCGTCAACGCGCCGGACACGCCCGACCCCACGATCTCGTTCACCGTCGAACGCGGTCAACCCGTCCCCCTCCTCAGCATCGGGACGCGACCGTGACCCGCCCATTCGCCGTGACCCGTCAAGAGGTGCGACCGTGACCTGGACCGCGATCTGCCAACTCGACCACCTGCTGCCCGAACGGGGGGCCGCCGCGCTGCTCGGCGACACCCAGGTGGCCGTGTTCCGCCTGCACGACGACCAGCTGTACGCCATCGGCAACGGGGACCCGCTCAGCGGCGCGCAGGTGCTGTCCCGGGGCATCGTCGGTACCCGGGGGGAGGTGCCCGTGGTGCTGTCCCCCATGCACAAGCAGGCGTTCGACCTGCGGACCGGGGCCTGCCTCGACGTGCCCGGGGTGGAGGTGCCGGTGTATCCGGCGCGGCTCCGGGACGGGCTGATCGAGGTGGCGGTCCCATGAGTGGGGGGCCGCGCGGGGTGCCCGGGCACGGGGCGGCGCGGTGACCGCGCCGCTGGAGGGCTTCACCGTCGCGGTCACGGCCGACCGCCGCCGGGGCGAGCTGGCCACGTTGCTGGAACGGCGGGGCGCGCGGGTGGTCAGCGCGCCCGCGATCACGCTCCTGCCGCTCGCCGACGACGCCGCCCTGCACGAAGCCACCGCCGCCTGCGTCGCCGACCCGCCCGACCTCGTGGTGTGCACCACCGGGATCGGGTTCCGGGGCTGGCTGGAGGCCGCCGAGGGCTGGGGCCTGCCGCTGCTCCCGGTCCTCGGCAAGGCCCGGCTGATCGCCCGGGGACCCAAGGCCCGGGGCGCGATCCGCGCGGCCGGTCTCGTCGACTGGTGGCACGCCGAGTCGGAGTGCTGCGAGGAGGTGCAGGAGTACCTGCTCGCCCAGGGGGTGGCGGGCCTGCGGATCGCGGTGCAGCTGCACGGCGAGCCGCAGGAGGCGTTCGTGGCCGCGCTGCGGGCCGCGGGGGCCGAGGTCGTGCTCGTTCCCGTGTACCGGTGGGAGCTCCCCGAGGACGTCGGTCCCGTGCGCCGCCTGGTCGACATGGTGCTCGCCGGGCAGGTGGACGCGGTGACGTTCACGAGCGCGCCGGCGGTGTCGGGGCTGCTCCAGGTGGCGGGGGCGGACGCGCCGGGGGTGCTGGCGGCGTTCGGCGGGCGCACCGGCAGCGAGGGGGGACCGGGCTCGGGTGACTCCGGGTGGCCGGCCGTGCTGGCGGCGTGTGTCGGGCCCGTCACCGCCGGACTGTTGCACGCGGCGGGCGCCCCGACCCTGCTGCCCGACCGCGCCCGGCTCGGTTCGCTGGTCCGGGCCGTGACCGACGAACTCCCCCGGCGGGCCCGGCGGCTCACCGTCGGCGGCGGCACCCTCGAACTGCGCGGGCACGCCGTCCTGCTCGACGGCCACCCGCACCCGCTCGCCCCGGCCCCGATGTCCGTCCTGCGGGTGCTCGCCGAACACCCCGGCCGGGTGGTGTCGCGCACCGAACTCCTCGCGGCCCTGCCCCGGGGGATGGACGGGCACGCGGTGGAGATGGCGGTCGCCCGGCTGCGTGGGAGCCTGGGCTCGGCCCGGTACGTCCAGACGGTGATCAAGCGCGGGTACCGGCTGCGGGTGGAGTGACCGGTCTGGCGCGGGCGGAGGAGGCCCGGATACCTCCTGCGGGGGATGCCGGTTCGTTCCCGGTGACGAGGAATCCGGGCGCGCGGCCGTGGGAATCTCAGGGGGTCAGCGGCGGATCGTCTTCGGGGAGCGCACCATGCTGGAGTTCATCGGCGTGATCATCATGATCCAGGGCTTCGGGTCCGCGATCGCCTACTCCGGGTTCGACAACGAGCGGTTCGGCTTCCTGTTGCGCTGGGCGACCGAGTACCAACCGTGGATCGGGATTCTCGTGGGGTTGGTCGGTCTCGCCGTCCTGATCGTCGGGGACCGGCGGCGCAGGGCCAGGGCCGGCTAGAACTCCACCACCGAACGCAGCACCTCGCCCCGCGACATCCGCGCGAACGCCTCCTCCACCCCGTCCAGCGCGATCCGCTCCGAGACGAACGCGCCCAGGTCGAGCCTGCCCTGGAGGTACAGCCCGATCAGGGTGGGGAAGTCGCGGGACGGCAGGCAGTCGCCGTACCAGGAGGACTTCAGGGCGCCGCCCCGGCCGAAGACGTCGAGCAGCGGCAGGTCGATCCGCATGTCCGGGGTGGGGACGCCGACGAGGACGACGGTGCCGGCGAGGTCGCGGGCGTAGAAGGCCTGGGTGTACGTCTCCGGGCGGCCGACCGCGTCGATCACCACGTCCGCGCCGAAGCCGCCGGTCAGCGCGCGGATCGCCTCGACCACGTCGCCGTCGCCGGACAGCACGGTGTGGGTGGCGCCGAGCTGGCGGGCCCAGTCGAGTTTGCGCGGGTCGACGTCCACGCCGATCACGGTGGCCGCGCCGGCCAGCCGCGCGCCCGCGATGGCCGCGTTGCCGACCCCGCCGCAGCCGATCACGGCGACCGAGTCGCCCCGCGACACCGCGCCGGTGTGCAGGGCCGCGCCGAGCCCGGCCATGACGCCGCAGCCCAGCAGCCCGGCGACGGCGGGTTCGGCGGCCGGGTCGACCTTCGTGCACTGGCCGGCCGCGACCAGGGTCTTGTCGGCGAACGCGCCGATCCCGAGGGCCGGGGACAGCGGGGTGCCGTCGGCGAGGGTCATCCTCTGGACCGCGTTGTGGGTGGCGAAACAGTACTGCGGGCGGCCGCGCAGGCACGCCCGGCAGGAGCCGCACACCGCGCGCCAGTTGAGGACCACGTAGTCGCCGGGCGCGACGGAGGTGACGTCCGGCCCGACCGCCTCGACCACCCCGGCGGCCTCGTGGCCGAGCAGGAACGGGAACTCGTCGTTGATCCCGCCCTCGCGGTAGTGCAGGTCGGTGTGGCAGACCCCGCAGGCCCGCACGGCGACCAGCGCCTCGCCGGGGCCCGGGTCGGGCACCAGGATCGTCTCCAGGCTCACCGGGGCGTGCACGGAACGGGCGACGACTCCACGGACCTCGTGCACGGCTGCTCCTCGGGTCACGGGGCGAACGGCAACGGTTCCGATCGTACGGTTTCCGGGCCGCGCGCGGCGAGCAGCAGCGTGCACAACTCGCCGGCCGCCTCGGGGTGGTCCTCCAGGAGCGCGACGAGCCGGACCTGCCAGGTGAACTCCACGGCCTTGCCGAGCTGGGGCCGCAGCGCGTCGTCGACCCGGGCGAGGCTGGCCGCCTCCGCGTCGAACCGCTCTATCTCCCGGCCGACCTGGGACTCCTCCCCCTGGGCCAGCAGCCGGGCGAAGCTCGCCCTGACCGCCTCCCACGCGGGGGTGTCCCGCGCACCGACGAGTTCCGCGCCACCAGCCGTTGCCAAACCGACGATCCACTCAGCGACCATCCGCCTAGTCTGGCGTTCTCGTGACCCGAAGTGCGCACTGCTTTCACAGTCCGCCACCATGGACTAATCGGATGAATCACCCGTAATCCACAGTAGTACGGTGGCGTTCTCGCGGGGGTCGGGGGCGAACTCGCGCCGGTCGCGCAGCTCGTCGAGGAACTCGCTCTGCGGGTCGGACAGCTCCCGGGCGGTCGGGCCGCGCGGCAGCAGCCCGTCGGCGAGCGCCTCGGCACCGCCCGCCAGGATCAGGCCCCGCAGATCCGCCGGGGCCACCCCGCCGGCCTCGACGGCGAGCGGCCGGACCGCTATCGCGAACCGGACCGCCGCGTCGGGGTCGTCCGCCGCCAGCGCCAGGATCCGGTCCACGGCCCGGGAGGTGATCTCCTTGTAGAACCGCGCCGTGTACGCGTCCGGCTCGTGCGGCGAGCCCTGGAACCAGTACGCGTCGACCAGCGCGAGCCGGTACGCCTCCGCGGCCGGGTCCAGCTCGCCGCGCGCCCAGAGCACGTCGGCGCGGACCCGGTGCAGGTTCGCGGCGAGTTCGTGGTCCCACTCGTCGTCGGTCTCGGCCAGTTCGAGCACGGCGCGGGCCGCCCGGTCGACGCCGGCCAGGGCACCGTCGAGCTGTCCGCGTTCGAGGTCGAGGTCGGCGCGCTCGAACAGCAGCCACTGGGTGACCCAGTGGTCCTCCAGCGCGGTGAAGGCGGCGAGCGCCTTGTCGTAGTACCTG
This sequence comes from Longispora urticae, assembly GCF_053902585.1. NCBI lineage: Bacteria > Bacillati > Actinomycetota > Actinomycetes > Micromonosporales > Micromonosporaceae > Longispora > Longispora urticae. Next base: position 7,056 of record NZ_JAQZSH010000047.1, on the reverse strand, counting down.
GAAGCGCCCTGGTCCGAGGGGTCGGCGAACCGGCGGGTGTGCGCCAGGAAGATGTCGAGCAGGCCCCGGGCCCGCGCGACGGCCACCGCGTCCTCCTCGGGCACCCGGAACCTGGTCCCCGGGGCCAGGCCGCAGATGTCCTGCACCTGGAGCAGCTTGCGCCGGACCGCGTCCCACGGCTGCGACGGCAGGCTCTTGTCGTGCCCGTGCGGGTAGTGGTCGATGAGGAACACCAGCGCGTCGGACAGCCGCTGGCCGGCGACCTTGGGCGAGCCGCCCCGGGCGTTCCAGGTCGGGCGGGTCCCCCACGCGCCGAGGAACTTCTCCCAGTCGTCGATCAGCTGCCGGTTGAACGGGAACGGGTGGTAGCAGCCCCACCACCAGAAGGCCTCCAGGAACACCACGGTGAACCGGATGAACGTCAGGCGCGGGTCCGGGGTGGTCTGCCCGGTGTGGTGCAGCCACGCCTGCTTGTACTCCTGCCAGTGCGGGTTCTCGTAGCAGTGCCAGGTGCCGTACTCGCCCCGGTCGTCCTCCCAGTTCTGCAGCCTGTCGTAGCAGTGCCGGGCGGCCAGGTCGTGCAGGTGCAGCCAACGGTCGGGGTTCTCGGTGCGCAGCCGGTCGGTCAGCGAGATCCGGATGAACTCGTGCAGCCGGAACCACTCGCTGGGCTCCCCCACCTCGTCGGGCACGTTCCAGGCGAGCCGCAGCCCGGTGAGGCCGTGCAGGACCCGGCCGGCCTCCTCGGTGTCGGCCAGCCCGAGCAGGTCCACCAGCATCGGCGCGTCGAACCGGCCGGCGACCGCCGCGCTCTCCACGGCCGGGGCGAGGGTGGAGCGGCGCTCGCCGCGCAGGACCCCCAGGATCAGGTCGACCATGCCGCCCCAGCGGTCGCCCTCGCGCTCGGGCAGCCGGGCGAACTCGCGGCGCAGTTCGGCGGCGGACATCCGGGCCGGTCGGCCGTCGGCGACCCGGGCCGCGCCCTGCTCCAGGAGGTAGCGGCCGGCCAGGTCGACACCACCGGGATGGCCGTGGGTGAAGGAGTAGACGATCCCGGGGATGTCGCCGTCGGCCTGCTCGGGGCCGACCTGTTCCAGCAGGTACTCCTCGACCTCGGCCGGCCCGAACGGCGCCAGCGGCTCCCGGTGCACGTGCGCGGAGTCGCTGACCAGCGCGTGGCCGGTCGGGGTGCGGGCCAGCACGGTCAGCGTGTTCGGCAGGGCCAGGGCCGTCTTGAGCAGCCAACGGCCGATCTCGTCGTCCACCACCCGCTCGAAGGAGTCGATCGCCAGCAGCACCGGGCGGTCACCGGTCGCGGCCCGCCACGCCCCGACCAGCGCCTCGTCGAACTCCGCCTGCAGCGCCAGCACCCGGGCGACGTCCTCGACGACCCGGAGCTGGATGTTCTCCACCGTGGTGTTCGCGCCGAGGGTGACCGAGTTGCCGGACACCTCCTCCAGCCGGGCCCGGAGCTGGCTGTGCAGCCGCACCACGTCGCGCAGCTCCCTGGCCGACCGGCCGAACGCCTCCAGCAGCCCCCGGGCCACCTTCCCGGAGAAGACCAGGGTCTCGACGAGTACGGCCAGGCCGGCGTCCGGGCCGGTGCCGTGCCGTTCGTCGAACCCGAGGCCGGTCAGGTCGTCGGCCAGGTCCTTGTAGAACACGAGCGCGTCGGCGCCCCGGGCCCCGGCGACCAGCTCCTTGAGGAAGAAGGTCTTGCCGATGCCGTGCATGCCGACGACGTCGAGCACCGAGCCGTACGGCGCCCGGTTGAGCAGGGCCAGGGCGCGGCCGGTCTCCGCGCGGCGGCCGATGAACCGGGCCGCCGGGTGCGCCCCGGCCGTCCCGTCGGTCACCGGGGCTCCCCGCGCCGCTCGGACCCCCCGCGCGACTCCGGCTCGTCGCCGGCCGTCATCGTCAGGTCCTTCATCTGGAGCCCGTCGCCGGCCACGAACTCGTTGCTGCCGGGCGCGGACAGCCGCGCGTTGCCCACCCGCGCGTCGTTGCCCAGCCGGGCGGTGTTGTCCCGGCGGCGCTCCCGCGCGGCGGCCACCCGGGCGGCCACCACGATCCGGGCCAGGCACAGCACGAGCACCAGCCCGGCGACCGCGAGGAGCGCGATCCGGGCGTCGCCGGGGGTCGCCAACCCGAGCGCGCCGAGGATCACCAGACCGGCGAGACCGAGCAGCAGCGGTTTGTCCCCCGCCAACCCCTTGGCCACCTGCCGGAGCACCCCACCGAAGAGTCCCTGCTGCTCAACCACAGTGCCCCCTGTCGCATGTAGACACTCAGCGTAGGCGAAACCGGGGGCTCCGAACTGTACACTGAGCGACATGCGTATCACGGAACTGCTCACTCCGGGGCCGCAGCTCGACGCGCTGTACGAGGAGGTCCTCGTGCCGTCCTTCCCCGCCGCCGAACTCAGCTCCCGGGCCGGGATCACCGCCCTCGTGGGCTCCGGCCGGGGCCCGGTGTGGATCGCCACCGACGACGCCGGCACCGTGCTCGGCGGGGCCGTCGGCGACTGGGAGCCCGGTCCCCGGGTGCTGCTGCTGTCCTGGCTGGCCGTGCGGCCCGGACACCGGGGCGGGCGGGTCGGCGGGCCGCTGCTGGACGCGGCGCTGGCGGCGTGGCGCGCGGAGTACGAGCCGTGCCTGATCCTCGCCGAGGTGGAGGACCCGACCCTGCACACCGGCAACGAACAGCACGGGTACGCCGACGCGCGGCTCCGGTTCTACCAGCGGCGCGGTGCCCGGGCCCTCGACGTGCCGTACTTCCAGCCCGCGCTGGGGCCCGAGGGGGAACGGGTGCCCGGGCTGCTGCTGCTCGTGCTGCACGCCGACCCGGAGTTCGCCGGGGCCGAGCCGGACACCATCAACGCGGACGTGCTGCGGGACTACATCGAGATCTACCAGCGGGAGTGCGAGGGCGACGTGCAGTCCGACGACCAGGCGATGGAACTGTGGCGGGCGTTGGACCGGCCGGGCGGGGTGCGGCTGCACTGACCACCCGACCGGTCACTGTGGCTCAGCGGCGGCGCAGGCCCGGGTCCGTGATCGACGGCGGCTCGTACCCGGCGTCGGCGGGGTTGAGGTTCACGCCGGGCGGGACGATCTCGTCGATCCGGTCGAGGATGTCCGCCGACAGCACCACCTTCGAGGCCCCGAGCTGCGACTCCAGGTGTTCGAGGGTGCGCGGCCCGATGATCGCGGACGTGACCGCCGGGTGCGCGAGCACGAACCCGATCGCCAGGTGGATCAGCGACAGGCCGGCCTCGTCGGCGAGCGCGGCCAGCTTCGTGACCGCCTCGATCTTCGGCGCGTTGGCGGGCAGCGTCGCGTCGTAGCGGGCCGGGAAGCGCTCTGACCGGCGGGACGCGCCCGTCAGGTACGAGCCGGACAGCCAGCCGCCCGCCAGCGGGCTCCACGGCAGGATGCCCAGGCCGTAGCGCTGCGCCACCGGGAGCACCTCGCGTTCGATGCCCCGGGCGAGGATCGAGTACGGCGGCTGCTCGGACACGACCCGCTCCCGGCCGCGCCGCTCGGCGGTCCACTGGCCCTCGACGATCTGGGCGGCCGAGAACGTGGACGTGCCGATGTAGCGGATCTTGCCCTGGTGCACGAGGTCGCTCAGCGCGCCCAGGGTCTCGTCGAAGTCGACCGTGGGGTCGGGGCGGTGCACCTGGTACAAGTCGATGTGGTCGGTCTGGAGGCGCCGCAGGCTGTTCTCGACCTCGCGGATGATCCACCGCCGGGAGTTGCCCCGGTGGTTGGGGTCGTCCCCGATCTGGCCGTGGAACTTGGTCGCCAGGAACACCTCGTCGCGCCGCCCGTCGAGCAGCGCCTTGCCGACGATCGTCTCGGACTCGCCCTGCGAGTAGACGTCGGCGGTGTCGATCACGTTGATGCCCTCGTCGAGGGCGCGGTGGATGATCCGGATCCCGTCGGCGTGGTCGGGGTTGCCGAGCGGCCCGAAGTTCATCGCCCCCAGAGTGAGCGGGCTGAGCCGGACGCCGGTGCGGCCGAGAACGCGGTAGTCGGTCACTGTCTCTCCTAGGCCGGGATGAGGTTGCGGTTGGCGGGACGGGCCAGGCCGTAGTTGTCCCGCAGGGTCGTGCCGGTGTACTCGGTGCGGAACAGGCCCCTGCGCTGCAGGATCGGCACCACCTCGTCGACGAACACGGTCAGCCCGGACGGCAGCACCGGCGGCATGATGTTGAACCCGTCGGCCGCGCCGTGCGTGAACCAGTGCTCGATCGCGTCGGCGACCTGCTCGGGGGTGCCGGCGAACGTGCGGTGCCCCCGACCTCCGCCGAGCCTGCCGATCAACTGTCGCACGGTGAGCCGCTCGCGACGAGCCAGAGTCACGATCAGCGTGTACCGACTCTTCGCCCCCTCGATCTCGTCCTCGGCCGGCAGGTCGGCGGGCAGTTCCTGGTCCAGGTCGAGATCCTCCGGGGCGATCCGGAGCGTCTGGGCGAGCTGGTTGCGGGCGAACTCGGGCCGGATCAGCCGGTCGAGCTCCGCCTCCAGGGCCAGCGCCTCGGCCTCCGTGGAGCCGATCGCCGGCACGATCCCGGGCAGGATCTTGATCGTGTCGGGGTCGCGGCCGGCCGCCGCGGTGCGCGCCTTGAGGTCCGCGTAGAAGGCCTGGGCGTCCTCCAGGGTCTGCTGCGCCGTGAACACGGCCTCGGCGTACCGGGCGGCGAGGTCCTTGCCGTCCTCCGACGAGCCGGCCTGCACGAGCAGCGGGTAGCCCTGCGGGCTGCGGGGCACGTTCAGGGGGCCGGCGACCCGGAAGTGCTCCCCCACGTGCTCCGGCGGGAACAGCCGGTCGTCGGCGCCCCACACCCCCGACTCCTTGTCGCCGAGCGGCGCGTCGTCGGCCCACGAGTCCCACAGCTTCAGGGACACGTCGATGAACTCGGCCGCCCGGGCGTACCGGTCCGCGTGCGCCGGCAGCGCGTCCAGGTTGAAGTTGCGGGCCGCCTCCACCCCGGCGGTGGTGACGATGTTCCAGCCGGCCCGCCCGCCCGACACGTGGTCCACGGACGCGAACCGCCGGGCCAGGTTGTACGGCTCGTTGTACGTCGTCGAGGCCGTCGCGATCAGCCCGATGTGGGCGGTGACCGCGGCCAGGGCCGTGAGCAGCACCGTCGGCTCCAACTGGCCGGCCGGGCGGCGGCCGATGCTGCTCCACAGGACCGGCCCGTCGGCGAGGAACAGCGAGTCGAGCTTGCCGCGCTCGGCGACCCGGGCCAGCTCCTGGTAGTGCGCGAGGCTGATGTTGGCGAACGGGTCGGACTCCGGCAGCCGCCAGGACGCCTCGTGGTGCCCCGTACTCATCAGAAAGGCGTTGAGGTGTAGCTGTTTGCGGGTCATTCGCGCACTCCGAGTTCGGTCAGCAGGTCGGCGCGCAGCTCGGCGAATCCGGGGCTGGCGCGGTGCCGGGGGGATTCCAGGTCCACCCGGCGGTCGAGGGCCAGGCGGCCCTCCGTGGACAGGACGAGCACCCGGTCGGCGAGCAGGACCGCCTCGTCGACGTCGTGGGTGACGAGGAAGACGGCCGGCCGGTACCGGTCGCACAGCCGGCGCAGCAGCGCGTGCATCCGGATCCGGGTCAGCGCGTCCAGGGCGCCGAACGGCTCGTCGAGCAGCAGCAGTTCGGGCTCGCGGACCAGGGCCCGGGCCAGGGCCGCGCGTTGGGCCTCGCCGCCGGACAGCGTGATCGGCCAGGCGCGGGCGTGGTCGGCGAGCCCGACCTCCTCCAGGGCCGGGAGTCCCCGCGACGCGTCCCGCAGGCCCAGGGTCACGTTGTCGATCACGCGTTTCCAGGGCAGCAGGCGGTGCTCCTGGAAGACCACGGACCGCTTTTCGGGTACCCGCAGGCTGCCCTCGTAGCCGGAGTCCAGCCCGGCCATGGCGCGCAGCAGGGTGGACTTGCCGGAGCCGGAGCGGCCGAGCAGGGCCACGAACTCGCCCGGGGCGATCTCCAGGTCGATGCCGGCGAGCACCTCGCGGCCGTCGAAGGAGCGGCGGACGTTCTGGGCGACGACGGAGCTGGTGGTGGTCGCGCCGGCGGCCCTCGTGCCGGCCGGTTGCGGCCGGTCGGTGACGGCGGTCATCAGGCCCCCTCGAATCCGTGCCGCCAACTCAGCAGGCGGCGTTCCAGGAACCGGACCAGCACGTCGGCGAACAGGCCCAACGCGCCGTAGATGAGCAGGCCGAGCACGATGATGTCGGTGCGGTACCAGCTCTGGGCCTGGTTCATCAGGTACCCGATGCCGCTCGTCGCGTTCAGCTGCTCCGCGATGATCATGATCAGCCAGCTGCTGGTCAACGCGAACCGCAGCCCGACCAGGAAGCCCGGCACCGCCCCCGGCAGGATCACGTGCCGGATCAGCCCGAGCCGGCCCAGCCCGAACGTCTGCCCCGACTCGACGTGCTTGTTGTCCACGCCCCGGATCGCCGCGTACGTGTTGATGTAGACCGGGAACATCGTCCCGTAGGCGACCAGGGCCACCTTCGGCACCTCGCCCACCCCGAACCAGATGATCACCAGCGGCAGGAGACCGAGGGTGGGCAGCGCGCGCAGGATCTGCAGGCTGGAGTCGACCAGGTCCTCCCCGTACCGGAACAGGCCCGCCAGCACCGCGAACACCACCCCGGAGGTGATGCCCAGCGCCAGGCCCTGGGCCACCCGGCTCAGCGAGGCCAGCAGGTGGGTCCCCAGCTCGCCGGTCGAGGCCAGCTCCCAGCCGGCGGCCAGCACGGCGCTCGGCGGGGCCAGGGTGCGGCCGTCGCCGAGCAGTTGCCAGGCCAGCAGGAGCAGGAGGGGGCCGCCGACCCGGCGGACCGGGCGGGGCAGCCGCCATCCGTTCCGGCTCGGGCGGGACGCGTCGATCAGGGTGGGCGGTGAGGTCGCCCGGGGAGTGTCGAGAGTGGTGGTCACAGGGGGCCTCCGGGAGGTGGGGACGGCGGGCCGGCGCGGACCTGGCCGGGCGGCCGGCGCGCGGACCGGGTCGTGGTCGTGGGGGGCGGCGGCCCGGTCGGGCCG
>NZ_JAQZSH010000046.1:0-47272 GCF_053902585.1 Longispora urticae | reverse complement strand
CGGGGGCCGGTCGACGCGAGGCGTCGACCGGCTCCTCTATGCTCGGGATTCCTTGTGTGCCAACGGTTTTCGCGTCCACTACCACTATCGGGGGGCGTTGGAAATCCTTGCGACACAACAATTCTCTTACGATCGGTATTTGTATCCAGCCTCAAACCGGCCTAACGTGCGCGCAGAATGACAACAGTGTGAACCACACTGCAACTTCTGAGGGGGATACGTGAACAAGGCAGAGCTCATCGAGGCGCTGGCCGTTCGGCTGGGGGACAAGAAGTCGGCGACCGCGGCGCTCGACGCGGTACTGGCTGAGATCCAGAACGCGGTCACCAAGGGCGACAAGGTTTCGCTGACCGGCTTCGGCGTCTTCGAGAAGCGGACCCGGGGCGCGCGCACCGCACGCAACCCGCGGACCGGCGAGGCCGTCAAGGTGAAGAAGACCAACGTGCCGGCGTTCCGCGCCGGTGCCAGCTTCAAGGAGCTGGTGGCTGCGGGCAAGGCGCCGAAGGCGACCGCCACCAAGGCCGCCGCGAAGCCGGCCGCCAAGGCCGCGACCAAGACCGCCACCAAGGCCGTCGCGAAGGCCGCTCCGGCCAAGAAGGCCACCACCACGGCCGCGAAGGCGGCACCGGCCAAGAAGGTCGCCGTCACCAAGGCGGCTCCGGCGAAGAAGGTCGCCGCGGCCAAGACCGCGCCGGCGAAGAAGGCGGCCACGAAGACCGCGCCCGCCAAGAAGACCGTGGCAGCCAAGGCCGCGCCGGCGAAGAAGGTCGCCGCCACCAAGGTCGCCGCCACCAAGGCCGCCGCCCCGGCCAAGAAGGTCGCCGCGGCCAAGCCCGCCGCCGCCGCGAAGAAGGCCCCGGCCAAGAAGGCCGCCAAGAAGTAGAGAGCACCCCGCACGAACGCTGATAAGGGCACCCGCCTGGGGGATGGAGGCGGGTGCCCTGTCGCGTGTCTAGGCGTTCATCCGGCGGAGCAGTTCCTCCTGCGGGTTCGGGCCCTCGGCGGCCCGGCGGCTCCACACGCCCTTGCCGTCCAGTTCGAACGTCGAGACGTCGTCGGCCATCGACAGGTCCAGCGCGAGCGCCAGGGCCTGCTGGGACGCCTCCCCGGTCACCCGGACCAGCGCCTCCACCCGGCGGTCGAGGTTGCGGTGCATCAGGTCCGCGGAGCCGATCCAGTACTCGGGGTCGGTGCGGCCGAACCGGTAGACCCGGGAGTGCTCCAGGAACCGGCCCAGCAGGGAACGGACCCGGATCGTCTCCGACAGGCCCGGCACCCCGGGTCGCAGCGCGCAGATGCCCCGGATGATGAGGTCGATCGTGACGCCCGCCTGGCTGGCCCGGTACAGCGCGTCGATGATCTGCTCGTCCACGATCGAGTTCGTCTTGAACTGGATCAGCCCCTCGGACCCGAGCGCCGCCTGGGCCTCGATCCGTTCGAGGAGCCCGGGACGCATCCGCACCGGGGCCACCAGCAGCCGCCGGTAGCCGGTCTGGCGCGAGTAGCCGGTGAGCTGGTTGAACAGGTCGGTCAGGTCCGCGCCCACCTCCGGGTCGGCGGTGAACAGGCCGAAGTCCTCGTACAGCCGGGCCGTCTTGGGGTGGTAGTTGCCGGTGCCGACGTGGCAGTACCGGCGCAGGACGCCACCCTCCTGACGTACCACCAGAGCGGTCTTGCAGTGCGTCTTCAGCCCGACGAGGCCGTAGACCACGTGGCAGCCCGCGCGTTCCAGGGTGCGCGCCCAGCCGATGTTGGCCTGCTCGTCGAACCGGGCCTTGATCTCGACCAGCACCACGACCTGCTTGCCGGCCTGCGCGGCGGCGACGAGGGCGTCCACGATGGGCGAGTCGCCGGAGGTGCGGTACAGGGTCTGCTTGATGGCCAGCACGCCCGGGTCGGCGGCCGCCTGCTCGATGAACCGCTGCACGCTCGTCGAGAACGAGTGGTACGGGTGGTGCACCAGGATGTCGCCCTCGCGGAGCTGCGCGAACACGCTCTTGGGCGTCTCGCCGTCCGCGAACTGCGGATGCGTCACCGGCACGAACGGCCGGTCCTTCAGGTCGGGCCGGTCCGTGGCGTTGTACACCTGCCACAGCCCCGCCAGGTCCAGCAGGCCCGGCACCCGGAGCACGTCGTGCGCGTCCATGTCCAGCTCGCGGATCAGCAGCTCCAACACGTGGTCGGAGACGCCCGCCGCGATCTCCAGCCGCACCGGCGGGCCGAACCGGCGGCGGGCCAGCTCGCGTTCCAGGGCCTGCAACAGGTCCTCGTCGCGGTCCTCGTCGACGTCCAGGTCGGCGTTGCGCGTCACCCGGAACACGTACTGCTCGACGACGGTCATGCCCTCGAACAGCTGGTCCAGGTGCGCGCCGATCAGCTCCTCGACCGGCAGGTACCGCCCCGGGCTGACGGTCACGAACCGGGGCACGTTGTTCGGGATCTTCACCCGGGCGAACCGCTCCGGGCTCTCGTCGGGCCCCTGCACCACGACCGCCAGGTTCAGCGACAGCCCCGAGATGTACGGGAACGGGTGCGCCGGGTCCACCGCCAGCGGGGTGAGCACGGGGAAGATCTGGTCCCGGAAGTACGCCCGCAGCCGCTCCTGGTCGGCCGCGCCCAGTTCCGACCACGTCACCAGGTGGATGTCCTCGGCGGCCAGCGCCGGCAGCACCTCGTGCGTGAAGCACCGGCCCTGCCGGGCGACCAGGCTGGAACCCCGGGCCGCGACCTTCTCGAGCTGCTCGCGGTGCGTCAGGCCGTCGGGGCTGTGCATCGACAGGCCCATGGTGAGCCGGCGTTTGAGGCCCGCGACCCGGACCATGTAGAACTCGTCGAGGTTGCTGGCGAAGATGGCCAGGAACTTGACGCGTTCGAGCAGCGGCAGCCGGGGGTCCTCCGCGAGGGTGAGGACCCGGGCGTTGAAGTCGAGCCACGAGAGCTCGCGGTTGAGGAACCGGTCAGCGGGCAGATCGGGTGCGTCAGTCACCCGTTCATCATGGCCAGATCAGGGCATCGTCGGGATGGCCAACCGGTAAACGAGACCTTGCTCATCGGTGTCCAGACGGAGCCGCTGCCCCAGGCGGAGCAGCCGCAGCCCGGAAGCGTCGAACGCTTCGGCGGAAAAGTCCAGCTCCTGGCCGTTGTCGAGCAGCACCGTGCCCGAGTGGTCCTCGGCGTTCCATGTCGCGACTGTCCCCTGCATGGGGCCAACCCTAGCGGTACCAGATCAAGGATTTTTCGATTGTTACGGCGACACCTGGTCCGCCGCGCGTCGGCCGATCACGGCGCGGGTCCACCGGCCCAGCCCGAGCGCGTCGGCCGCCCCGAGATCGGCCGCCGTGTCCACGTCCTGGCGCAGCGACGGCCAGTCCCCGACCAGGGCCACCGCGCCCGACCGCACGTGGGCGGCGGCGGAACCGGGACCGAACAACGGGTCCAGCGGCCCGGCGGAGGCGAGCAGTGTCGTGCCGGTGCCCGCCGCGTCGGTGACATGGCAGCGCCGGTGGCCCAGCGCGGCGGCGAGCGCCGCGGCCAGCTCGGCGGGTCGGAGCGCGGGCAGGTCCGCGGTCAGCGCGGCGGTCGGACCGTTCCGGGGGCCCAGGGCCGCCTGGCCGTGCCGGATCGCGGTGTTCAGCCCGCCTTCGCCCGTGAGCCCGCTCAGGTCGGCCGCCATCCCGCGCAGGTAGGCCGCGAGCCCACCCGGGTCGGCCGCGAGCCCGCCGGGGCCGGACGGCGGCCCGCCGGGGTCGGCCGTGACGAGCACCCCGGGCGGCAGGGCCGCGCGCAGCTCCTCGTCGTCGGTGACCACCAGCACCCGCCCGACCGCCCGGCAGGCCACCACGGCGGCGACGGTGTCGAGGGCCAACGCCCGGGCCAGATCCTCGTGCCGGGCCCACGGCACCGCGCCGCGCAGCCGGGACTTGCCGAGGGCCGCCCGCTTGACCGGCACGACCACCGACCACCACGGGCCACCGCCGGGGGTGTCGCGGGCGGCCGGACGGGGGCCGGGGACCAGGGGGCCCAGATCGGGACGGGACACTCCGGCAGGCTACCCCGCGATGGACAGCGGGCCGGTGATGGCGGACGATCAGCAGGCAGACAGGGAAACAGGGAGGTTGCGGATGGGCCGCAGGCTGGGGTTCTGGCGACGGATGGCCGTGAGCGTGGTGAGGCCGTCGGTGCTGGCGTTGACCCGCCGGGACTACCGGGGCATGGGCCACATTCCGGCGACCGGTCCGGCGATCCTCGCGGCGAACCACATCTCCCAGGCCGACCCGTTCGGCCTCGCGCAGTACGTCTACGACGCCGGCCGGTGGCCCCAGTTCCTCGGCAAGGCGAGCCTGTTCCACCTCCCGGTCGTGGGCCCCTGGATCAGGGCGGTCGGCCAGATCCCCGTGTACCGCAACACCGCCGACGCCTCCAAGGCCCTGTCGGCGGCGGAGGCGGCCCTCGACCGGGGCGAGATCGTCATCTTCTACCCGGAGGGCACGGTCACCCGGCACCCGGAGTACTGGCCGATGCGGGGCAAGACCGGCGTCGCCCGGCTGGCCCTGACCACGGGCGCCCCGGTGATCCCGATGGCCCAGTGGGGCCCGGAGCGGATGTTCGACCCGGTGACCCACAAGGTCGGGCTGCGGTTCCGCAACGACCTGGCCATCGTGGCCGGCCCGCCGGTCGACCTGAGCCGGTGGCGGGACTCGCCGCTGACGACGAAGGTGCTCCAGGAGGTGACGGACGAGATCATGTACGCGATCCGGGACCTGTTGCAGGACATCCGCGGCGGTCACGCCCCGGAGTTGTACTCCCCTCAGAACAAGGGCGGCCACGCGTGAAGACTGTCGTCATGAGTGCCGGTTCGTTCGGCACCACGTTCGCCAAGGTGCTCGCGGACGCCGGCAGCGACGTGACCCTGTGGGCCCGCCGGCCCGAGATCGCCGAGCGGATCAACCGGTTCCACGACAATCCCGACTATCTTCCCGGGATCGTGCTGCCGACGGCCATCACGGCCACCGACGACGCCGGGGCGGCCCTCGACGGCGCGGAACTGGTCGTGCTCGGGGTGCCCGCGCAGGCGTTGCGGGACAACCTGCTCGCCTGGGGGAGCCTGATCTCGCCCACCGCCACCGTCGTGAGCCTCGCCAAGGGCATCGAACTGGGCACCGGGCTGCGGATGAGCCAGGTGATCGCCGAGGCCGCCGGCCTGTCCGCGGACCGGATCTGCGTGCTCACCGGCCCCAACCTGGCCCCCGAGATCGCCGCCGAGCAGCCGACCGCCTCCGTGATCGCGTGCGAGGACCCGGCCCGGGCCGAGCTCGTCCAGGACGCCGTCGCCAACGGGTACTTCCGGCCGTACACCAGCACCGATGTCATCGGCTGCGAACTGGGCGGCGCGGTGAAGAACGTCATCGCGCTCGCGTACGGCATCGCCACCGGCATGGGCCTCGGCCACAACACCAAGGCCACGCTCATCACCCGGGGCCTGGCCGAGACCGCCCGGCTCGGCGCGAAGCTCGGCGCGGACCCGATGACGTTCGCCGGACTGGCCGGGCTCGGCGACCTGTTCGCGAGCTGCTCCTCGCCCCAGGCCCGCAACCGGGCGTTCGGCGAGGTGCTCGGGCGGGGCGCGACCCTGGCGGAGGCGCAGGCCGGTACCCGTCAGACGGTCGAGGGTGTGAAGAGCTGCCTGGCGATCCGGGACCTGGCGCGCGGCTGCGGGGTGGAGATGCCCATCACCGAGCAGGTGGAGCAGGTGTGCCACGAGGGTGTGGATCCGCGCAAGGCGCTGGCGGCGCTGATGGGGCGCGAGACCAAGCCGGAGTAGCCGGGACCGGGCTGCAGGGCCGGGGCGTGCGGCCCGGCGGGCCCTTCTGATCAGAGGAGACACCGTGGAGTACAGGGACGGGACCCTCGCGGTCCGCGCCGGCCTGCCCGAGCCCGTGCCCGGCCAGCCCTTCCTGCCCGGCCCGGTGTTCGCCGGCCCGTACCACCTCGACCCGGTCACCGGCCCGGCCGCGGCCCCCGACGCGTACGGCAGGGAGACCAACCCCACCCTGGGCCGCCTGGAGTCCGCGATCGCCGAACTGGAGGGCGCGGCCGGCTGCCTGGTGTTCGCCAACGGGATGGCCGCCGTGTCCGCCGCGATGCTCGCCCTGACCCGCCCCGGCGACGCGGTCACCGTCCCCGCCGACGGCTACTTCGGGGTGCGCCTGTTCGCCGACGCGGACCTGGTGCCGCGCGGGATCGGGGTCCGGGCGGTCCCGACCGACGCGGAGCACGACTTCACCGGCGTCCGGCTCGCCCTGCTGGAGACCCCGGCGAACCCGAGCATGGCGGTCTGCGACCTCGACGCCCTGTCGGCGCAGGCGCACGCGGCCGGCGCGCTGGTCGCCGTGGACAACACGATGGCCACCCCGCTCGGCCAGCGGCCCCTCGATCTGGGTGCCGACCTGGTGGTGGCGTCCGGCACCAAGGCCCTGACCGGCCACTCGGACCTGCTCCTCGGCTACGTGGCCACCAACGACCCCGACCTGCTGGCCACCCTGCGGTCCTGGCGCAGCCACACCGGCGGCCTGCCGGGCCCGTTCGAGGCGTGGTTGGCGCACCGGTCCCTGGGCACCCTGGACCTGCGGCTGGCCCGGCAGAGCGCCAACGCGGCGGCGGTGCACGGCATGCTGGCGAAGCGGCCCGAGGTGACGAATCTGCGCTGGCCGGGTACGGACCCGGTGGCCCTGCGCCAGATGCGCCGGATCCCCGGGGTGATGTCCTTCGAGCTGCCCGACGCCGCCCACGTCGGCGCGTTTCTCACCCACTCGGCGCTCGTGCACCCGGCGACCAGCTTCGGCGGGCTGCACACCACGGCCGACCGCCGGGCACAGTGGGGCGAGAACGTGCCCGAGGGCCTCGTGCGGCTGTCGTGCGGGTGTGAGGATGTCGACGATCTTCTCGCCGACCTCGCGGCCGCCCTGGACCGCGCAGCCGGGTAGATTGACTCTCCGTGAACAGCGCGCGGAAGATCAGAGTCGCGGTCGTCTTCGGCGGTCGGAGCACGGAGCACGCCATTTCGGCAGTCAGCGCGGGCAGCGTGTTCGCCGCGCTCGACCCCGACGAGTTCGAGGTCGTGCCGATCGGCATCACCCGCGAAGGTCACTGGGTGCTCACCCAGGGCGATCCGGCGAACCTCGCGATCGAGGGCCGGGAGCTGCCCGAGGTGACCGGCGACTCCGGTGCGGCCGTGGCACTGTGGGGCGGCGGCGCCGTGGTCGCGCTGGAGCCCACCGCCGGCATGCCCGGTCTGGCGGACATCGACGTGGTCCTGCCCCTCCTGCACGGCCCGTACGGCGAGGACGGCACCATCCAGGGCCTCCTGGAGATGGCCGGCGTGCCGTACGTGGGCGCGGGTGTGTTCGCCTCCGCCGCCGGCATGGACAAGGAGTTCACCCGCAAGCTGCTGGCCGCCGAGGGCCTCCCGATCGGCCCGTGGACCGTGCTGCGGCCCGGGCAGGAGTTCGACGAGGCCGACAAGGAGCGCCTGGGCCTGCCGGTGTTCGTGAAGCCGGCCCGGGGCGGTTCCAGCATCGGCATCTCGAAGGTCACCGACTGGGCCGACCTGGACGCCGCCATCGCCAAGGCCCGCGAGGCCGACCCGAAGGTGGTCATCGAAGCCGGGATCGTGGGCCGCGAGGTCGAGTGCGGCGTGCTGGAGGGCGAGCACGGCGGCGCCCCGGAGGCGAGCCTGTGCTCGGAGATCCGGATGGTGCGCAGCGTGTCGGGCTGGTACGACTTCGACACCAAGTACCTGGACGACGCCTGCGAGTACGACCTGCCCGCGCACCTGCCCGCCGAGGTCACCGCGAAGCTCCAGGAGTACGCGGTCCGGGCGTTCACCGCGCTGGACTGCGCCGGCCTGGCCCGGGTGGACTTCTTCGTGACCCCCGAGCTGGAGGTCTACATCAACGAGATCAACACGATGCCGGGGTTCACGCCGATCTCGCAGTTCCCGCAGATGTGGGCGGCCTCGGGGCTGCCGTACCCGAAGCTGGTGTCGCGGCTGATCCGGACGGCGTTGCGGAAGGGCACCGGGCTGCGTTAGTCCTGGCGGGCCGGCACCGCGACCGGCCGCGCGCACCCTCCGGCTGCGGGTCCTAGTTCAGGCACGCGGCCGGAGGCGTGGCCACCGCCGGCACGGCCGCGGCGACCGAGGAGGAGAACCCGGCGATGAGTTCCCCCTGGTACGCCGTCGGAATGCTCACCCGCACCGGAGTCACCCGGTCCACGGTGTGGAAGACGTTCGCGTCCTTGGCCTGCTCCCCGTACCAGCACACGCCGTTGAGCGGGAACAGCGTGCCCGTGGGCGGGAACGTCGTCGCCGGCCCGCCGCAGGTCAGCGTCACGGCCGGCT
This sequence comes from Longispora urticae, assembly GCF_053902585.1. Lineage (NCBI taxonomy): Bacteria > Bacillati > Actinomycetota > Actinomycetes > Micromonosporales > Micromonosporaceae > Longispora > Longispora urticae. The sequence goes on along the minus strand of NZ_JAQZSH010000046.1, from coordinate 38,874 downwards.
CGCCGTACGCGGCGGTCTGCCCCGCGTTGCCGGTCACGGCCCGGCGCGGCAGGTCCCCGAAGGCCGGCGGCAGACCCTCCACCAGGGCCCGGCAGCGCGACACGTCCTCACCCGCGAGGGGCAGGGCGGGCACGGAGACCCCGGTGCTGGGCACGGCCGTGGACGTCGGGCGCGGTTCGGGGGCGGCCTGCCGGTTCGCGAACCACAGCGCGGCGACGCCGACGGCGATGGCTACGGGGACTGCGACGAACGTGGCGGTGCGCGCGGCGGCCCGCCGGTCGGGATCGGTCACGCAGGCTCCTCGGGTACGACGCCCGGGGTGGACCTACAGATGCACCACCGAGCACGTGAGCGTCCGGGTGATCCCGGGGACCGCCTGCACCTTACTCACCACCATCTTGCCCAACTCGTCCACGGTCTGGGCCTCTGTGAGGACCACCACGTCGTACGGGCCGGTGACGGCGTCCACCTTCGCGACGCCGGGGACGTCCACGATCGCGGCGGCCACGTCCCTCGCCTTGCCCACTTCGGTCTGGATCAGGATGTACGCCTGGACCACGACACGACTCCTTTGCCGTCGACGCACAGGGTATGAACTGTGAAACTACCGCAGCGGGGCAGGATTCGGATCGCAGAGCGCAGGGGAGTGCGGAAATGACAGTCGCCAAGACGGGGGAGTTCGGGTTGATTGCCCGAATAACCGCCCGATTGGGTACCGGACCGGGAGTGCTCCTCGGACCCGGTGACGACGCCGCGCTCGTGGCGGCCCCGGACGCCCGGGTGCTCGCGAGCACCGACGTCCTCGTCGAGGGCCGGCACTTCCGCCGCGACTGGGCCAGCGGCACCGAGATCGGCCGCCGCGCCGCCGCCGCGAACCTGGCCGACATCGCTGCCATGGGCGGCCACCCGACCGCGCTGCTCGTCGCCCTGTGCTGCCCGCCCGACCTCGACGTCGCCTGGGCCGAGGAACTCGCCGACGGGCTCGCCGCCGAGGCCGCGCTCGCCGGGGCCGTCGTCGTCGGCGGCGACATCTCCGCCAGCCCCGTCCTGACGATCGCCGTCACCGCGCTCGGCGACCTGCGGGGCGCGAAACCCGTGCTGCGCGGCGGCGCCCGCCCCGGGGACGTGGTGGCCATCGCGGGCCGCCTCGGCTACGCGGGCGCGGGCCTGACCATCCTGTCCCGGGGCTTCCGGTCCCCGAAACTCCTGGTCGACGCGTACCGGCACCCCAAGGTGCACTACGCCGCCGGCCCGCAGGCCAACGCGTTGGGCGCGACCGCGATGCTCGACATCTCCGACGGGCTGCTCGCCGACCTCGGCCACATCGCCACCGCCAGCGGCGTCGCCATCGACGTGCAGCGCGCGTCCCTCGACGTGCCGGCCGCGATGGTCGACGCGGCCAAGGCGCTCGGCGTGGACCCTTTCAGCTGGGTACTCGCCGGCGGCGACGACCACGCGCTCGCGGCCACCTTCCCGCCGTACGCGGACCTGACCGACGACTGGCACGTGATCGGGCGGGTCAGCCACGGCGGCGGAGTGACCGTCGACGGCCGCAGGTACGTGGGCCAGAAGGGCTGGGACCACTTCCGATAGGGTTGTTGACTGTGAGCGATCTTGTCTTCCGCGCCCTGCCGTACACCGATCCCGTGGTCCAGCGGCTGCTCGAGGAGATCTACCTCGACCAGACCGAGCGGTACGGCGGCCCCGACGCGGCGTCCGTCGACCCCGCCGAGTTCGCGCCGCCGCGCGGGGACTTCCTGACCGCCTGGCAGTACGGCGAGCCGGTCGGCTGCGCGGGCTGGCGCTCCGAGGCCGGGGACGACGCCGAACTCAAGCGGATGTACACCGTGCCCGCGGTGCGGGGCCGCGGCGTGGCCATCGCGCTGCTCGGCGCCGTGGAGGACAGCGCCCGGGCCGCCGGTCGGACCCGGCTGATCCTGAACACCGGGCTCAAGCAGCCCGAGGCGATCAGCCTGTACGAGAAGTGCGGCTACGACCCGATCGAGCCCTACGGCCACTACAAGGACTACCCGAACGCCGTCTTCCTGGGCCGCGTCCTCTAGACCTCCCGACCGCCAGGCGGGCCGGGGCCGGCCGGATCCGGGGCTGCGCGCGGCCGGCGGTGACGCCTCCGGCGCGCCGACCTCAGTGCGAGGCGCCGAAGTCGACGTCCTTCGTCTCGACCGTGCCGGCGGTGCGCCCGGGAGCCGTCTGGTACGTCCAGTACAGGTTCGTGTGGGCGATCACCTGGGCGACCGGCGGCGCGCCCCAGGCCGACTTGTCGCCCGCGGTGTGCGCGTCGCTGACCAGCGTCGCGTCGTACCCCCGGGCGAAGGCGCCGTGCAGCGTCGACCGCACACACGCGTCGGTCTCGGCGCCGACGACCACGAGCCGCCCGACCCCGAGCCCGGCCAGCACGGACTCCAGCGCGGTGTCCTCGAAGGAGTCGCCGTAGCTCTTGCCGACCAACGGCTCGGCCGGGTCCGGGGTCAGCTCGGGGACGATCCGCCAGCCGTCGGTGCCCTCGACCAGCTCCTCGTCGCTGTGCTGGACCCAGACGACCGGCACCCGCTCCTGCCGGGCCTGGTCGACCAGGGTGGCGATGTTCGCGACGACCGTGTCGCGCCCGTGCGCCCCCTCGACGACGCCGGCCTGCACGTCGACGACGAGGAGCGCGGTGTTCGGCCGGTTCTCAAGTGTGGTCATGGTCTTCCTCTGCTCCCGCTGGACACCTGCCCCGCCACCGTATCCCGGCCCGCCGACAACTCCGACCGGCCGGGAGCGGACGGCCGCGTGCTCCCCGGCCAGGGCCGTTGCCGGCGGCGGAGTGCCTCCGGACACCGGTCACCGCCCACCGTAATCAGATGATGGTTTGAGGTCTTCGTGGTGTGGGCGTCCCTGGAGAGCCGGCCGTCCCCGAGGCGACGGGTCGGCCCGGAACGGGGGTCGGTCGGGACTACCGGTGGGACCCGGTCAGCGTTCGTCCGGGAGGTCCGTGACGGGCAGGGGCTCCAGGGTGAACTGGGTCCGCAGCCACGGCAGCATGTTCCGGTAGGTGACCGGGGTCTGCGGGCGCCCGAAGTCGTGGGACAGCACGATCGTGCCCGGCCGGATCAGGGTGCGCAGCCGCTTGGACATGAACGCGACCATCGCGTCGCCGGTGCCGTGCTGGTCGTCCTTGTAGCTGAGGTCGTCGATGTCCCAGAAGATGGAGTTCATGCCGAGGGTGGCGGCGTTGTCGACCAGGCGCTTGGTGAACTTGCCGTAGGGGGCGCGGAAGTAGCGGATCCGGGCGCGGGGCTCGGCCTCGCGGATCGCGTCGTTCGTGTCGGTCAGGTCGCGCAGCATCTCGGGGTCGGGCAGGACGCCCAGGTCGTCGCGGTGCTGCCACGAGTGGCTGCACAGGGTGTGGCCCTCGGCGACGATCCGGCGGACCAGGGCCGGATACTCCTTCGCCCGCTTGCCGACCAGGCAGAACGTGGCCCGCACGTGGTTCTGCTTCAGGGTGTCCAGGAGCGCGGGGGTGTGCACCGGGTCGGGGCCGTCGTCGAACGTCAGCGCCACGGACGCGTTGCCGGTGCCCTGCAGCGAGCCGCCGGGGCCGATCGGCTTGCCGTTCAGGGCGGGTGCGAGGTTGCGGCGCTGCGGGCCCGGCGGGGAGGTGCGCGCACCCTCCGGCGTGGGGCGCGGAGCGGTCGGCCGGGGCGAGCCCGACGGGGTCGAGCTGGTGCCGGACGACGGGCCGGGCCTGGCCTCGGGGGTCGGCAGTGGTCCACAGCTGGTCAGTGCGAGCCCCAGGAACACGGGGATGGCGACGAGCAGGACCCTCGGGTGAAGGGGGCGCACGAAAAGCAAGAGTACTGTAAAAAAATCCGCCCGCCACCCCAGTTGATCAAGGGGTCGCGGGCGGATCGGAAAGCGAAGACTAGGCGCGCGTGACCTTGCCGGCCTTCAGGCAGGAGGTGCACACGTTGACCTTCTTGGTGTTGCCGCCACCAGCCGGGGTACGCACGGTCTGGATGTTCGGGTTCCAGCGGCGGTTGGTCTTCTTCTTCGACCAAGGCACGTTGTGGCCGAAGCCCGGCCGCTTGTCGCAGACGTCGCACACGCTAGACATGATTGTTCTCCTGGATCAGTCACTTCCGGCCGCGCGTTGGTCGCAGCAAGACACGGTCGCCCGGGGTGCAGGGCAACCCGGCAAGGTTACCTGACAGGGGGGCGGAACTTCCAATCCGGGTCACGGTCTTCCCCGCGGACCGGACAGCAGGTCACGAAACACACACCGGGATCTCCGCTAGGGTAACTAGTCGTGCTGGACAGTCTGGACGCGGGTGCGGTGCGCCGCTGGTGCGCCGCCGCGCTCGCAGCGCTCCGCCGGCACCAACGCGAGATCAACGACCTCAACGTGTACCCGGTGCCCGACAGCGACACCGGCACCAACCTGGTGTTCACCCTCGACTCCGCGCAACGGGCGCTCCTCGCCGAACCGGAGCTGGCCGAACTGGGCAAGGTGCTGCACTGCATGGCCCGGGGCGCCCTGCTCGGCGCGCGCGGCAACTCCGGCGTGATCCTGTCCCAGTTGCTGCGCGGGATCGCCGACGCGCTCTCCGTCAGCCCGGACGCCCGGGGCCGGGCGCTCGCCGGGGCGCTGCGCGCGGCCGTGACCACGGGGTACGCGGCCGTGTCCACGCCCGTGGAGGGGACCGTGCTGACCGTGGCGCGGGCCGCCGCCGACGCCGCCGAGGAGTCCGACTCCGACGACCTGGCCGCCGTGGCCTCCGCCGCCGCGCTCGGGGCCGAGGTCGCCCTCGCGCACACCACCGAGCAGTTGCCCGCCCTCGCCCGGGCCGGGGTGGTCGACGCCGGTGGCCGTGGGCTGGTCCTTTTCCTGAACGCGCTGGTCGAGGTCGTGACCGGGGTCGCGCCCGCCCGCGCGCCGCTCGCCCGGGTGGCCGCCGACCCGACCCTGCTGCTCACGGCCCGCGAGGCGGGTTCCCAGGAGTACGCCTACGAGGTGCAGTACCTGCTCGACGCGCCCGACACCGGGGCGCTCCGCGACATCCTCTGTGACCTCGGCGACTCCGTGGTGATCGTCGGCACCGGGGACGGCTCCTGGAACGTGCACGCGCACGTCAACGACGTCGGCGCCGCGATCGAGGCCGGGGTGGAGGCGGGCCGGCCGTACCAGATCCGGGTCACCCGGTTCGAGGACGAGCCGCCGACCGCCCGCAGTGTCGTCGCGTTCGTCGAGGGCGAAGGCCTGCGCGAGCTGCTCGCCGCCGAGGGCGTCCTGACCAGCACCGACGGGGTGACCGGCCCGGTGATCGCGCTCGGTACGCCCCCGGCCGGCTGGAAGGGGGACCGGGTCATCCCGCTGCGCTCCCCGGTGCAGGCGCTCGCCGCGCTGGCCGTGCACGACCCGGGCCGCGCGTTCGACGACGACGTGATCGCGATGGCCGAGGCCGCCGGTGCCTGCCGGTACGCGGAGGTGACCGTCGCCACCCGCGACGCCATGACCATCGCCGGGCCCTGCCACGCGGGCGACATCGTCGTCCTCGTCGACGGGGAGGTGAACCTCGTCGGACACGACCTGGCCACCGCCAGCGTGACCGTGCTCGACCGGGTGCTGGCCGCCGGCGGGGAACTGGTCACCCTCCTGCTCGGCGCGGACGTCCCCGACGACCTGGGCGCCGAACTCCTCGCGCACCTGGCCCGCAAGTGGCCGTTCGTGGAGGCCCGGGCCTATCCGGGGGGACAGTCCCAGCCACTGCTGATCGGGGTCGAGTAGATGGAGAAGGCGACACTCGCCACCCCGCTGAAGGGCATCGTCGGCGCGGCCGCCGGACCGCTGGAGAAGGCGCTCGGCCTGCGGACCGTGGGCGACCTGCTGCGGCACTACCCCCGCCGGTACGACGAGCGCGGCGAGCACACCGACCTCGCGGCGCTGGAGATCGGCGACCAGGTCACCCTGATGGCCCAGGTGCAGCGGGTCACCGCCAAGCAGATGAAGCAGCGCCGGGGCAGCATCCTGGAGGTGCTGATCGGCGACGGGATCCGCACCATCACCGCCACCTTCTTCAACCAGCCGTGGCGGGAACGCGAACTCAAGGTCGGCAAGTGGGGCCTGTTCGCGGGGAAGGTCACCGAGTTCCGGGAGAAACGGCAGCTCAACGGCCCGGAATACGTCCTGCTCGACCCCGATGACGAGAACGCCGCCAACGAGATCGAGGAGTTCGCGGGCGCGATCATCCCGGTGTACCCGGCGGCGGCCGGCCTGCCCACCTGGACCATCTCGCGCTGCGTCCGGCTGGCCCTGGAGATGGTGGCCGCCCCGCCCGACCCGCTGCCGTCCGACCTGCGCGCCGCCCGCAAACTCGTCGGCCTCGACACCGCGCTCCGCGACATCCACCGGCCGTCGACCAAGGAGGCCCTGTACGCGGCCAAGAAGCGGCTCAAGTGGGACGAGGCGTTCGCGTTGCAGGTCACGCTCGTGCAGCGCAAGCAACGGGCCGCCGACTGGCCCGCGAAGGCCCGGCCGGGGCGCGCCGACGGGCTGCTGGCGGCGTTCGACAAGTCGCTGCCGTACACCCTGACGAACGGGCAGGTCCAGGTCGGCGGGGAGATCGCCGCGGACCTGGCCGCCGAGCACCCGATGCACCGGCTGCTCCAGGGCGACGTCGGCGCCGGCAAGACCCTCGTCGCGCTGCGGGCCATCCTCCAGGTCGTCGACTCCGGGGGGCAGGCCGCGCTGCTGGCCCCCACCGAGGTGCTCGCCGGCCAGCACCACCGGGGCATCGTGGAACTCCTCGGCCCGCTGGCCGCCCGCGCCGACGAGAAGGCCCTGGCCGGGATGCTCGGCGGATCCGCCGCGCTCGGCGTCGAGCTGCTGACCGGCTCCCTGGGCGCCGCCGCCCGCCGCCGGGTGCTCGCCGGGCTCGCGGCGGGGGAGACGGGCCTGATCATCGGTACCCACGCGCTGCTCTCCGAGGGCGTCGACTTCGCCGACCTGGGCCTCGTCGTCGTGGACGAGCAGCACCGGTTCGGCGTGGAGCAGCGCGACACCCTGCGCGCCAAGGCCGACCAGCCCCCGCACACCCTGGTCATGACGGCCACCCCGATCCCGCGCACCGTGGCCATGACGGTCTACGGCGACCTGGAGGTCTCCGCGCTCACCGAGCTCCCCGCCGGCCGGTCCCCGATCGCCACCCACGTGGTGCCAATGGGCGACCAGCGCTGGCTGGACCGGGGCTGGGCGCGGATCCGCGAGGAGGTCGGCAAGGGCCACCAGGCCTATGTGGTGTGTCCCCGGATCGGCGACGAGGAGCCCGGAGGCGCGACCGACCGGCGACCCCCGCTCGCGGTCCTCGACGTGGCCCCGGAACTCGCCGAGGGCCCGCTCAAGGGGCTCGGCGTCGGCATCCTGCACGGCCGGATGCCCGCCGAGGACAAGGACGCGGTGATGCGCGCCTACGCGGCCGGCGACCTCGACGTCCTCGTCGCCACCACCGTGATCGAGGTCGGGGTCAACGTGCCCAACGCGACCATGATGGTGATCCTCGACGCGGAACGGTTCGGCGTCTCCCAGCTGCACCAGCTGCGCGGCCGGGTCGGCCGGGGCAGCGCGCCCGGGCTGTGCCTGCTCGTCTCCGAGGCCGTGCCGGAGTCGCCCTCCGGGGAACGGCTCGCGGCCGTGGCGTCCACGACGGACGGGTTCCGGCTCGCCGAACTCGACCTGGAACAGCGCCGCGAGGGCGACGTGCTCGGCGCGGCCCAGTCGGGGAAGCGCTCGGCGGTGCGGTTGCTGTCCGTGATCAAGGATGCCGACCTGATCACCGAGGCGCGGGCCGCGGCGACCGAGCTGCTGGCGACGGACCTGGAACTCGAGCGCCATCCGGTACTGGCCGCCACGGTGGCGACCCTGGTGGCGGAGGACCGCGCGGAGTACCTCGAAAAGGGTTGAGGCTCTTCCCGCCCGCAGGGGGCCCGCCCGGTCGGGCCCGGGAGAGTCACGCGCAGTGGTCGTGACGGCGCAACGCGCGTGTACCGTCAGAACGCAGAACGAATAAGGCCGGAAAGGACTCACCCGATGACCCGGATCGTCGCCGGAGCCCATGGCGGACGACGGCTCGCCGTCCCCGACGGGCAGGACACCCGCCCGACCTCGGACCGGGTGCGCGAGGCCCTGTTCAGCGCACTCGAGAGCCGGATCGGCGTCGACGGCTCCCGGTTCGCCGACCTGTACGCGGGCTCCGGCGCGATCGGCCTGGAGGCGTACAGCCGGGGCGCGGCCCACGTGCTGCTGGTCGAGGCGGGCGCCCGGGCCGCCCGGACCATTCGTGACAACATTGTGACCTTGCGTGCCACGGGCTCGGTGGAGCTCATGGTCTCCAAGGTCGACCACGTCGTGCAGAGCGCGCCCCCGGCCCCCTACGACATCGTCTTCGCCGATCCGCCCTACGCGGTCACCGACTCCGAAGTGGCCTCCATGCTGGCCGGACTCGTGCGGCACGGCTGGCTGACCGAGGGCGGCGTGGTCGTCGTCGAGCGGGCCAAGCGGTCGGCCGAGCCGGAGTGGCCGCCGGGGCTGGTGGCGGACAAGCCACGGAAGTACGGCGACACCACTTTGTGGTACTCGCGTCACGAGGCCGCCGCGGAGGAGTCCGAACCCGTGTGACGGTCCGGCGGTCGCCTCGGGGGGAGCGCGCCGGACCGTCGCCCGGCCCCGGTCTTTGGTACGGTCCGCCTCGTGAATCGTGCGCTCTGCTCGGGGTCCTTCGACCCGGTGACCAAGGGACATCTCGACATCGTCGAGCGGGCCAGCCGCCTGTTCGACGAGGTCGTCGTCGCCGTCGCCATCAACGACACCAAGGCCGGTCTGTTCACCCTCGACGAGCGGCTCGAACTCCTGGGCGCGACGACGGCCCATCTCCCGAACGTCCGGGTGGACGCGTTCCGGGGCCTCACCGTCGACTACTGCAAGGCCAACGACGTGCGGGCGATCGTCCGGGGCGTGCGGGTCGCGGGCGACTTCGACTACGAGCTCCAGATGGCGCAGATGAATCTCGGACTCGCGGGGGTGGAGACGCTCTTCATGGCCACCAATCCGCTCTACTCTTTCATCGCGTCCAGTCTCGTCAAGGAAGTGGCGAAGTGGGGCGGTGACGTCTCGGCCTATGTGCCGGACGTGGTCGCCGCGCGGCTGGTCGACAAGTTCGCTCAGGCTTAGGGGAGGCGTCAGGTGGACCCGCTCGACCGGATCGACGAATTGGTCACGTACGTCGAGGCTGCGCGCTCGATGCCGATGTCGCGCAGCAACTGCGTGATCGAGCGCTCCGAGATGATCGCCCTCCTCGACGAGCTGCGCGGGGAGCTCCCGGCGGACCTCCGGCGCTCCCAGGCCCTGCTGGAGGAGCGCGACAAGATCATCAACGCGGGCCAGCGGGAGGCCGACCGGATCGTCTCGGAGGCCGAGGCGGAGCACGCGCGGCTGGTGTCGCAGAACGAGATCACCGTGTCCGCCGAGCACGAGGCGTCCCGGCTGGTGTCGGAGGCCCGACAGGAGGCGCAGCGGCTCCGCGACGAGGTGGACGACTACGTCGACACCACCCTGGCGAACTTCGAGCAGTTCCTGACGAAGGCGCTGGCCGCGATCGAACGGGGCCGCGACAAGATGCACGCTCTGCGTGAGATCGGGTCGTTCACCCCCGATGACGGGGATCGTCCGCTTCCGTTCTAGTTTCGTGCGGGTGGCTGTGTGGGGCGGTTCCCGGCTCCGGGCCGAGTTGGGTGCCGGCGCACTGGTCAGGTAACCTGGTTCGTCGGCCTATCCGGGTCGAGATTCTTCGACGCCCGCAGACGGAAGCATGTCTACTCATCTTGATGCCAAAGCACCGCTGGTCCTGGACACCCGGGAGCTGCCGCGGAGCCCTGGCGCCATGCGTGAGTTGCGTCGCACCGTCCCGGCGCCGGCGGATCTCGGCGTGGAGCTGATCGGCGTTCCCGCCGGTTCCGAGCTCACGCTCGAGCTGCGGTTGCAGTCCGTCTCCGAGGGAGTCCTCGTGAGCGGCACGGCGACCGTGCCGCTCGAGGGCGAGTGCGGCCGGTGTCTGCGTCCGATCGTCACCACGAAGGCGGTCTACCTCTCGGAGCTGTTCGCTTACCCGGACAGCACCACGGCGGAGACCACCGACGAGGACGAGGTCAGTCGGATCGAGGGTGACCTGATCAACTTCGAGCCGACGCTGCGGGACACGGTGGTGTTGGCCCTGCCGACCAATCCGGTGTGCCGTGAGGACTGCCCAGGCCTGTGCTCCGAGTGCGGAGTGCACTGGGACGATCTGCCTGATGACCACAGCCATGAGGCGGTTGACCCACGCTGGGCCGCGCTTGGCAAGATCAAAGCATCTGAGGAGTAGAGACGTGGCCGTTCCGAAGCGCCGCATGTCGCGCAGCAACACCCGGTCCCGCCGGGCCAACTGGAAGGCCCAGGCGGTCTCGACCGTGGCGTGCCCGCAGTGCAAGTCGGACAAGCTGCCGCACGCGGTCTGCCCGACCTGTGGCACGTACAACGGCCGCCAGGTCGTCGAGGTCTAAACACCTCTCCGTAGTTTTCGGGGTTGTCCACGCGCAGTGATGCGCGTGGGCAACCCTTAACTTTTTACCTATGCCGGTAATGTCCCTTTTGGGAATCCGCTACTGCACGAGAGGGGACCGATGGCCGCCCATCACCGACCAGCGCTGAGTCTGTTGGAAGCCGCGTTCGGCGTGCGACTCGAACAGAGCCTGGTCGAACGGGCGCTGACCCACCGGTCGTATGCCTACGAGAACGGCGGCCTGCCGACCAACGAGCGGCTGGAGTTCCTCGGGGACTCCGTCCTCGGCGTGGTCGTCACCACCGCCCTCTACCTGAACCACCCCGACCTGCCCGAGGGCCAGCTCGCCAAGCTCCGGGCGAGCGTCGTGAACATGCGCGCCCTCGCCGAGGTCGCCCGGGACCTGGGCCCGAACGGGCTCGGCGAGTACCTCTACCTGGGCAAGGGCGAGGAGGCCACCGGCGGCCGGGACAAGTCGAGCATCCTGGCCGACACCCTGGAGGCCATGCTCGGCGCGATCTACCTCGAGCACGGGCTGGAGGTCACCACCGGTGTGATCCACACCCTGTTCGACCCGGTCATGGAGGCCGCCTCGCAGCGGGGCGCAGGCCTGGACTGGAAGACCAGCCTCCAGGAGCTGACCGCGACCCACGGGTTCGGCGTGCCGGAGTACCTGATCGCCGAGGAGGGGCCCGACCACTCCAAGACGTTCACGGCCTGGGCGGTCGTCGCCGGGGAGCGGTTCGGGGCCGGGGGCGGTCGGACCAAGAAGGAAGCCGAGCAGCGGGCGGCCGAGCTGGCGTGGCGGGACCTGTCGGACCGGACGCCGGTCACCGAGTAGCCGAGGGGGCCGTACCCGTCGTGGGTGCGGCTCTTTCTCTTCGCGGGCCCGGAGTGCGGTGGTGCTCCGGGCGCCGTCGCCGGGCGGCCCGCCGCTTCGGTGGCCCGGGGTGCCACGTCGACCGGCGACGCGGCCGGGCACGGTCCCAGGGTCGGCGGCCGGGTGGCCGGGCGTCGCACAGCAGTGCGAAACTCGTCACATGCCTGAACTCCCCGAGGTCGAGACCATCCGGGCCGGACTGGACCGCTGGCTGCCCGGCCGGTCCGTCGCGGCCGTCGAGGTGCTGCACGCCCGCTCGGTGCGCAACCACGAGCCCGGACCGGACCACTTCGCCGCCCTCCTGAAGGGCCGGACGATCACCGGCACGGCCCGGCGCGGCAAGTACCTGTGGCTGCCGCTGGACTCCGGGGACGCCCTGCTGTGCCACCTGGGCATGTCCGGCCAGTTCCTGCTCAAGCCGGCCGCCGAGCCGGCCGAGAAGCACCTGCGGGTCCGGCTGTCCTTCGCCGACGACCAGCCGGAGCTGCGGTTCGTCGACCAACGCATCTTCGGGTACCTGGACTATGCCGACGGCGGCGCCGAACTGCCGGCGAGCGTCGCGCACATCGCCCGCGACCCGCTGGACCCGCTGTTCGACGACGCGGAGTACAGCGCCCGGCTCCGGCGGAAGAAGACCGAGGTCAAGCGGTCCCTCCTGGACCAGACGCTGATCTCGGGCATCGGCAACATCTACGCCGACGAGGCACTGTGGCGCGCCCGGCTGCACTGGGCGCACCCGGTGGCGGAGCTGTCGGAGGAGAAGGTCGCCGAGCTGCTCGGCCACATCCGGGACGTGCTCGCCGAGGCCGTGATCCAGGGGGGTACGAGCTTCGACTCGCAGTACGTCAACGTCAACGGGCAGGGCGGCTACTTCTCGCTCGTGATCAACGCGTACGGCCGCGAGGGCGAACCCTGCAAGCGGTGCGGCGACCCGATCCGCCGGGAGCCGTGGATGAACCGCTCCGCGTACTCGTGCCCGACCTGTCAGAAGCCGGCCGCGGCGCGGTAGCTCGGAAGCCGGCCGCGCCGGTTCGGAAGCCGGACGGGGCGGCGGTTCGGAAGCCGGCTGGGGCGCGGTGGCTCTGGAGTCGGGCGCGGCGGTGGCTCAGGAGCCGGCGGCGGCGCGGTAGTGCTCCTCGTGGGCGGCGAGCCAGGGGCCGAGCGCGTGCCGCTCCAGGGCCCGCCGCCGGGCGCGCAACCCGAGCTGCCAGCGCGCCGCGGGATCGGCGAGCAGCCGGTCGGTGGCCGCGCGCAGGCCGGCGGCGGGCACCACGAGCCCGGCGTCGCCGACCAGTTCCGCGACCCCGTCGCCCTCGACCGCCACCACCGGTAGCCCGGACATCATGGCCTCCACCAGGGGGAACGACACCCCGCCGGTGGCCTCGACCACAGTGGCCCGCGCGTAGTGCGCGGAGCCCAGGGGAGTCCCGCCGCCGACCCGCACGACGGCCGGCTCGTCGGGTTCGGCGCGCCGGGGCGGGTAGTCGGTGGGGTCGAGCACCGGGCGCGGATCGAGGGCCCGGTGCGCCCGCTCGCGGCACAGCCTCCCGAAGGGCTCACTCCGATCGACCCCACTCAGCAGGTACGGCGTCCCGCGCCGCCAGCTCTGCGCCAACGCCGCGAGCCCCGCCCGGACCCCGATCGCGTGCACGACGTGCACCGGGGGCAGCCGCAGCGCGAGGGGGCGCAGCGCGTCGTGCAGGGCGGCGGCCTCCTCGACGGGCAGCGACTCGGCCCCGAGCGCGTCGAGCCGGACGCCGCCGAGGGGGTGCGGGCCGACGACCGGCCTGATCGGGCTGTCCCCGCAGCCGTCCTCGGGCGCCGACAGCCCGGACAGCATCCGCAGGCCGGTGGTGAATAGCCGGTGGTCGGCGTCGGCGGCGGGGCGGAAACCGGGGGAGGACCGCTGGCCGGATCCGAAGCCGGAGTCGGGGTCGAAGTCCGGGTCGAAGTCTGAGCCGAAGCCCGAGCCGAAGCCCGAGCCCCAGCCCGAGCCCGAGCCGAAGCCCGAGCCCGAGCCGAAGCCCGCGCCGTGGCCGGATCCGAAGTCGGGGCCCGCGCCGCGGCCGGCTCCGAAGCTGAAGCCGGGGCCGAAGCTGAAGCCGGGGCCGGGGCCGGGGTCGGATCCGAAACCGGAGTCGGATCCGGAGCCGGTGTCCGTGGCCCGGTGTTCCGCGCGCGGGTATCCCCGGCACACGTGCCGCGCGGCCGTCTCCCGGATCCCCCAGTACCCCGTCCGCCCGGACGACCCGGCCGTCCCCCGGCCGAGCTGCCGCCAACCACTTCCCGCCGACCCCGCGCCCGGACGGGGCGTTCCGGCACCGGTCCGGCCGCCGACCGGCAGCCGGTGCGGCACGTGGGTCCGGGACAGCACGTTGCCGGGCAGCGCGCCCCGGGACGCCCACACCCGGTCGGGCAACGGGACCGGTTCGTCCAGGGTGACCAGGTGGAACTCGTGCCGACGGAGCCCGCGCAGCAGGTCGAGGACCTCGTGCCCGACCCGGTCGACCAGCAGCGCCACCCGCAGCATCAGAGCGTCGTGGCCACGTCGTGCGGGCGGCGCTGTCGGGCGATCCGCAGGCCGGCGGCCGTGGCGGCCCACGCGGACCCCACGATGTCGTCCAGGGTGCGCCGGGCCCGCCAGCCGAGCCGGTCCCGGATCCGCGCCGGGTCGGCCACCGCGCTCGGCGGGTCGCCGGCCCGGGGCTCTCCGACCTCGTACGGCAGCGGGTGGCCGGTGGCCCGTTCCACGGCGGCGATCAGGTCGAGGACGGACACGCCGACCCCGCGGGACACGTTGAACGTGTCGGCGGTCAGGTCCCCGTCCAGCAGGGCCCGCACGGTGGCCACGTGCGCGTCCGCGATGTCGGCGGGGTGCACGTAGTCCCGGACGCAGCTGCCGTCGGGGGTCGGGTGCCCGGTGCCGTGCACGGTGGCCTTGCCGCCCTCGGCGGTGGCGCGCAGCAGCCGGGGGAGCAGGTTGTCGCCCCCGGTGTCGGCGAGTTCGGGGGCGCCGGCGCCGGCGACGTTGAAGAACCGCAGGATCGCGTGCCGCAGCCCGGAGGCGGCCCCGACGTCGCGGATCAGCCACTCGCCGGCCAGTTTCGTCCGGCCGTACGGGCTGCCGGGCCGGGTCGGCGCGTCCTCCGCGTACGAGTCGCCGGTGCCGTAGACGGCGGCGGTGGAGGAGAAGACGAGGTGCCCGACGCGCTGGTCGACCATCACCTCGAGGAGGTCGGCGAGGGTGTCGAGGTTGCCCCGGTGGTACCCCAGCGGGTCGTCGAAGGAGCCGGCGACGTTCTTCAGGGCCGCCAGGTGTATGACTCCGCTCACGTGGTACCGGACGAGCGTGTCACGGACCGTCACCCGGTCCCGGACGTCGGCGTGGATCAACGGCACGCCGGGGGGCAGCCGCGCCGGTCTGCCGGCGGACAGGTCGTCCAGGACGACGACGCGCAGGTCAGCACCCATGAGCGCGCGCACGACGTGCGCACCGATATACCCGGCTCCACCTGTCACCAGCCATGCCACACCTGTTACAACGAAGATCACACGCTGTAAGTGTATGTTTGTCAGACTTGGGACAGATAACCGTTACAGAGTTGAGCCAAGGTGACTCACCTTAACTTGACTTGCAACGGGGTGCGGTGGACGATATAGAGGTCGCTAGTCGCGCCCACGTGCGCCTGATATTCGGCGGCGAGGCGCGGGTCTGGCCCAACTGGCACATCTGCACTCAGCGACATTTATTCATCAAGGAGATGCTATGGCGAAGGCCCTCTATGGCCACGTCGGTAGCCTGCCCGATCGCCGGCTGCTCGACGAGGTCACCAAACTGCGTGCGACGGTACATGCGCTGGAGTTCGAAATGACCCGCTTGCGGGCCGAGAACGACCGGCTGGCTGCCGCGGTATCTACGGAGGAGGAGCTGTTGCGCCTCTCCGAGCCGGTCATGGCCTGAGGCCACCCGACGCACGCCCTACAGCACCACACAGCTACACCGGTCTCGGAAGAGATCAAACATAAGCGCGCCGTCCCTGATTGTGGGTCGGCGCGCACTGCTGTGACCAGGTAGGTAACCTCGGCAGGTGCATCTCAAGAGCCTCACGGTCAAGGGCTTCAAGTCCTTCGCCAACGCCACGACGCTCCGGCTGGAGCCCGGGATCACCTGTGTGGTGGGCCCGAACGGCTCCGGTAAGTCCAACGTCGTCGATGCCATCGCGTGGGTTCTGGGTGAACAGGGCGCGAAATCCCTGCGTGGCGGCAAGATGGAGGACGTCATCTTCGCCGGTACGACCGGCCGGGCCGCGCTCGGTCGCGCCGAGGTGACCCTGACGATCGACAACTCCGACGGGGCGCTGCCCATCGACTACACCGAGGTGTCGATCACCCGCCGGCTGTTCCGGACCGGCGAGAGCGAGTACGAGATCAACGGCGACTCCTGCCGTCTCCTCGACATCCAGGAGCTGCTCAGCGACTCCGGTATCGGCCGCGAGCTGCACGTCATCGTCGGCCAGGGCCAGCTCGACACCGTCCTGCACGCCAACCCCGAGCACCGCCGCGCCTTCATCGAGGAGGCCGCCGGGGTCCTCAAGCACCGCAAGCGCAAGGAGAAGGCGCTCCGCAAGCTCGACGCGATGCTCGCCAACCTCACCCGGATCGGCGACCTGGCCTCGGAGCTGCGCCGCCAGCTCAAGCCGCTCGGCAAGCAGGCCGAGATCGCCCGGCGGGCCGCCGGTATCCAGGCCGACCTGCGCGACTCCCGGCTCCGGCTGCTCGCCGACGACCTGGCCACCCTGCGCGGAACCCTGCACCGGGAGGTCGCCGACGAGACGGCCCTGCGGGAGCGCCGGGAGGTCGTCGAGGCGTCGTACGCGGAGTCCTCGGCCGAGCTGACCGGGCTGGAGAACGCGCTGGCCGCCGACGCGCCGGCGCTCGCCCGGGCCCAGGAGACGTGGTACCGGCTGTCGGCGCTCCAGGAGCGGCTGCGGTCCACGGCCCAGCTGGCCGCCGAGAAGCTGCGGTACCTGTCCACCGAGCCGGCCGACGAGCGCGCCGGACGGGACCCCGAACAGCTCGAGGCCGAGGCGCAGAAGGTCCGCGAGCAGGAGAACGGGCTCCGCGAGGCCCTGGAGGAGGACGAGGAGCGGCTCAAGGAGTCCGTCTTCGCCCGCCAGGAGCTGGAGGTCCGGCTCCGCGAGGCCGAGCGCGCCCTGGTCACCGCCGCCAAGGCCGTCGCGGACCGCCGCGAGGGGCTCGCCAAGCTGTCCGGCCAGGTCGGCGCGGTCCGCAGCCGGGTCGCGGCGGCCGCCGAGGAGCTGACCCGGCTGACCACCGCCCTGAACGAGGCCCGGACCCGGGCCGAGGACGCTGCCGTCGCGCTCGCCGAGGCCCAGGGCGAGGGCGAGGCCGTCGACGAGGGCGACGCGGACCTCGACCTGCGGCACACCGACGCCAAGCAGGCCGCCGACCTGGTGTCCGCCCGGATCAAGGAACTGACCGACGGGGAACGCGCCGCCGAGCGGGAGGTCTCCGGCTGGAAGGCGCGCGCCGAGGCCCTGGAGCTGGGGCTGCGCCGCAAGGACGCGGCAGGGGCGCTGCTCGCCGCGGCCCAGCGCACCCCGGGCGTCCTGGGCAGTGTCGCGTCCCTGCTGACCGTCGAGTCGGGGTACGAGGCCGCGCTGGCCGCCGCCCTCGGTGGGCTGGCCGACGCGGTGGCCGTGGACTCGGTCGACTCCGCGACGGCGGCGATCACGCTGCTCAAGGGCGACGACGCCGGGCGGGTGTCGTTGCTGGTCGCGGGCACGGTGCCGGCGGCGGTCCCCGGCGGCCGCCCGGCCCTGCCCGCCGGCGCGCGCTGGGCCCTCGACGTCGTGCGCGCCCCCGCGAGCCTGGGCGACTCCGTGGCCGCCGTACTGCGCGGCTTCGCGTTCGTCGGCGACCTGGCCGCCGCCCGCGCGCTGGTCGCCGAGCACCCCGGCCTGACCGCCGTCACGACCGACGGCGACGTCCTGTCCGCCGGGCACGCGGCAGGCGGCTCCGCCAAGGCCCCGAGCCTCCTGGAGGTCCAGGCCGCCGTGGACGAGGCCCGGCTGCGCCAGGCGGAGTTCGAGGAGCGGGCCGCCGAGCTGGCCGAGCAGCTGGAGGTGGCCCGCGAGGAGCTGGCCGTCCGGCGCGAGGCCGTCACCGCGGTGGCCAACCTGCGCCGGGAGGCCGACGCGCAGCGCAACGCCGTCCAGCGCCGGCTCGCCGAGCTGGGCGCGGCCGCGCGCAGCGCCCAGAGCGAGGTGGACCGGTACGCGGCGTCGTGGCAGAAGGCCGAGGCCGCCCGCGAGCGCGACCTGACCGGGCTCGCGGAGCTGGAGGAACGGCTCCAGGCGGCCGAGGACCTGCCGGTGGACGAGGACCCGTCCACGGAGGAGCGCGACTACCTGGCCTCCGCCGCCCAGGCGGCCCGGCAGGGCGAGATGGAGGTCCGGCTCGCCGTCCGGACCGCCGAGGAACGGGTACTGGCCCTGTCTGGCCGGGCCGAGGGGCTCGCCCGCCAGGCCCGCCAGGAACGTGCCGCCCGGGAGAAGGCCGCCGAGCGCCGGGCGGCCCGCGAGCGCGCGGCCCGGGTCGCGCACGCGGTGTCCCTGGGCGCCGGGATCGCCCTCGACCGGATCGGCGGCTCGCTGAGCGTCGCGACGGCCGAGCGCGAGGAGGCCAGTACGGCGAAGGCGCAGCGGGAGCAGGCGCTGGTCGGGGTGCGCGCCCGGGTCCGGGAGCTGTCCGGCGAGCTGGAGCGGCTGACCAGCCAGGTGCACCGCGACGAGGTGGCGCGCGCCGAGCAGCGGCTCCGGATCGAGCAGCTGGAGGCCAAGGCCGTCGAGGACTACAGCATCGAGCCGACGGTCCTGCTGGACGAGTACGGGCCGCAGGCGCTGATCCCCGTCGAGGACGGCGACCCGGTGCCCTTCGAGCGGGCGGTGCAGGAGAAGCGGGCCGCGCGCGGCGAACGTGAACTGGCGCTGCTCGGCAAGGTCAACCCGCTGGCGCTGGAGGAGTTCGCGGCGCTGGAGGAGCGGTACAAGTACCTGTCGGATCAGCTCGAGGATCTGAAGGCGACCCGCCGGGACCTGCTGACCGTGGTGAAGGACGTGGACGACCGGATCCTGGAGGTGTTCCGCGACGCCTACGAGGACACGGCGCGGGAGTTCCAGATCGTGTTCCAGACCCTGTTCCCGGGCGGCGAGGGCCGGCTCGTGCTGACCGACCCCGACAACCTGCTGATCACGGGCGTGGAGGTCGAGGCCCGGCCGCCGGGCAAGAAGGTCAAGCGCCTGTCGCTGCTGTCCGGCGGCGAGCGGTCGCTGACGGCCGTGGCCCTGCTGTGCGCGATCTTCCGCGCCCGGCCGAGTCCGTTCTACATCATGGACGAGGTCGAGGCCGCCCTGGACGACGTGAACCTGGGCCGGCTCCTCGACGTGATGCGGCTGTTGCAGGACACCAGCCAGCTCATTGTCATCACCCACCAGAAGCGGACAATGGAGATCGCCGACGCGTTGTACGGCGTCACCATGCGTGGCGGTGTCTCGCAGGTGATCAGCCAGAAACTCAAGGAAGCGTGAGTGGTCGGACGGCCGCTCCCGCCGGTTTGATCCATGAACTAGGAGACACAGTCGTGAGAGACGCCTGTAAAGCACTGCTGATCGACTTCGACGGGGTGCTCCGCTTCTTCTCGATCGAGAGGCTGGCGGCGGTGGAGGAGCGGCACGGGCTGCGCGCCGGGGCGCTGCCCGAGATCGCGTTCCACCACAGCCTGCTCAACCCGCTGGTGGAGGGCGAGATCACGCACGCCGACTGGGAGCTGCTGACCGCCGAGGCGCTGCACACCCTGGCGTGGCCGACCCCCGAGAACGGGCCGGACGACCGGCTGGCCCGGGCCCGGGCGGCGGTGGCCGACTGGCAGTCCGACCGCGGTGAGATCGACAAGGTGCTGCTGGAGTTCGTGCGGGAGGTCCGGGCCGCCGGGGTGCCGGTCGCGCTGTGCACGAACGCGTCGGACCGGCTCGACGCGGACCTGGCCGAGCTGGGGCTGGAGAAGGAGTTCGACGTGGTCGTGAACTCCTCGGCGATCAAGTTCCGCAAGCCCGACAAGGCGTACTTCATCGAGGCGTCGGCGATGGTCGGCGTACCCCCCAAGCTGTGTCTGTTCGTCGACGACAACGACCGGATCATCAACGGGGCCCGGGTCGCGAACATGGCCGCCTACCGGTTCAACAACCACGCTGACCTGGACTATCTGCGGGTCGCGCTGGGGCTGACGCGGGCGGGCCGGGACTGACGAGCGGGACCTGACGCGGGGAGCCGCGCACCCGGACACGGAGGGCATTGAGCCCCGTCACCGTTGTGAACCCCCTCTCCATGGGGTGACTACTGTACCGACCGGACGGTACAGTCATCCCATGACTCGCGGACGGATCCTGGACGCCGCCGAGGCGCTGCTCGTGGAGCAGGGCACCGGCGCGTTCACGCTGTCCGCCGTCGCGGAGCGGGCCGGCGTCAGCAAGGGCGGCCTGCTCTACCACTTCAAGTCCAAGGAAGCCCTGGTCCAGGCCCTGGTCGAGCGCCTGGTCTCCGAGTTCGACGCGGCCATCGAGTCGCACTTCGAGGGCTCCTACGCCCGGGCGTACGTCAACGCGACCTTCGAGATCGTCGCCGGCGACCCGGCCGTCACCGGTCGGCGCTGGGCGGTCGTCACGGCCGCCGCCACCGACGCCGGGATGTCGGAGCCGCTCCGGATCGCCTTCCGCCGCTGGCACACCCACCCCGACTCGGGGAACGAGGTGACCAGCCAGCTCGTCCGGCTCGCCGCCGAGGGGGTGTGGGAGGTCTGCCACATGGCCCCCGGCACCTACGACGCGCAGCGGCTCGCCGAGCTGCGGCAGCGCCTGCTCGACCTGATCTGAACCAACGCTCTCCAGCCGTCACCCGCGTGGGTGACGGCTGCTACCCGTGCAGGGAGGTACACGATGATCAACCGCGCCCGTTGGGGCACCACACTGACGTTCGCACTGGCAGGTCTCCTGATGGGGGTGTGGGTCACGCGTATCCCCGCGCTGGCCGCCACGTTCGGCCTCGACGCCGGCCAGGTCGGCGTCGCCGTCCTCGCCTGGGGCGTCGGCGCGCTGGTGGCCATGCAGTCGATGCGCGCCGTGATGCTGCGGTTCGGCAGCCACGCCGTGCTCCGGTTCGCCACCCCGCTGACCGCGGCCTCGCTGGTCCTGGTCGCGCTCGCCCCCAGCTATCCCGTCCTGCTCGCGGCCGTCGTGGTCTACGGCATGGTCTTCGGGATGATGGACATCGGGATGAACTCCCAGGCCGTCACCGTCGAGCAGGCCCACGGCGGCTCGATCATGAACGGGATGCACGCCGGCTGGAGCGTCGGCGCGCTCACCGGCGGCCTGCTCGGGGCCGGTACCGCCGCGCTCGGGCTGACCTTCGCCCAGGCGCTGCTGGGTGCCGCCGCGATCGGCGTGCCGGCGGCCCTCGCGCTCGGCTTCACCTACCTGCCGGACGCGCGGGGCGCCAAGGTCGCCGGGTCCGGGCCGCGCCCCCGGCTGCCGCGCACCGTGTACCTGATCGGCGCGCTGGCGTTCGCGGCGTTCCTGGTCGAGGGCTCGATCGCGGACTGGTCGGGGCTGTACCTGACCAGGGACCTCGGGTCCACGGAGGCCGTCGCCGCGCTCGGGTACCCGCTGTTCGAGTTGTCCATGATCATCGGGCGGCTGTTCGGGGACCGGCTGCGCAACCGGTTCGGCACCCGCAACATGCTCGTCGGGTCCGGGGCCGCCACCGCGCTGGTGCTCGTCGGGCTGATCGCCGCGCCGGGGCCGGTCGGCGGGCTGACCGCGCTGTTCGTGGTCGGGTTCGCGATCTGCACCGTCATCCCGATCACGATGTCGATGGCCGGGACCATCGGCGGGGCCCAGTCGGGGGCTTCCGTGGCGCAGGTCGGGGCCATGGGGTACACCGGGCTGCTGCTGGGGCCGGTCGTGCTCGGGTTCGCCGCCGACCACTCGAGTCTGCGGACCGCGTTGTGGATCGTGGTGGGGGTGTCGGTGGCGATCGCGGTGGGGTCGCGGCTGACGCGGCCGGGGACCGTGGTGCCCAGCTCCGCCGAGGATCGGGAGCTGGTCAACGCCTAGAAACCCTTTTCGAGGGGTACCGCTCGCGGCGTGCGCCGGGCACATTCCAGACCCGTGTGACGGGTACGGGGTGTGCCCAGCCGTCGTTCGGGGCCTGGCGGGGCCGTCGGTGGTGGGTCATGGGGTGTTCGCGGTTGTGCGGCCCTGCGGCGCGGCCGGGGGAGAAGGACGGCTGCGGAGGTGGGGCCGGCGTGCGGAGCGCGCCGGCGGGGTGCGCCGGACCGGCTACGCGGGCAGGGCGGCCTTCTGCTGGCGGGACAGGTCCGTCAGGCCGAGGGCCAGGAGCGCCTGCGCCGCCGTGTACGTGACCATCACGCCCGCGTCGAGGAGCGTGTCCGCCCGGCCGCCGTCCGCGCCGCCCGCCTGCCGGTAGC
The DNA here is from genome assembly GCF_053902585.1 of Longispora urticae. Classification (NCBI taxonomy): domain Bacteria; kingdom Bacillati; phylum Actinomycetota; class Actinomycetes; order Micromonosporales; family Micromonosporaceae; genus Longispora; species Longispora urticae. Next base: position 16,838 of record NZ_JAQZSH010000046.1, on the reverse strand, counting down.
GCCGGACGCCCACCAGCAGGTCCGAGGCCACGAACAGGGCGCCGCCCGCCGCCGCCCGGGCCGCCGAGGAGTCCCAGCCCGGGTTCCGCTCGCCGCCCCGGCCGCGCAGGTCCAGGGTCGCCGCGCCCACGGCGGTGAGCAGGCCCGCGTACCCGAGGCCGGCCAGCGCCTCGCCCCACCCGGTGCGCCGGGCGACCTTCGGCAGCACGGCGGCGAAGCCGGCGAGCGCGAGCGCGTACGGGGCCGCCAGCCACGGCCGGTAGCTCAGCATGCCCGGCCGCTCGCCCAGCTCGTGCACCGCCGCCAGGTAGTTCACGTGCGCGCCCGCGAACGCGCCCGCCCCGGACAGGAACGCCAGCCGGCTCGACCCGAGCAGGGCCGTGTCCCCGGCCGCCGACAGGGTCAGCGCCGTGCCGATCCGGCGCTGGGCCGGGCTCGGGTCGGGGTCGGAGACGGCCGCCGCGAGCACCGGCATCAGCGCCGGCTTGGTCAGCCGGCGGGCCTTCGGCTTCCCCGCGAGGATGGCCAGCGTGTCGAGGACCGCCAGGCCGGCGTAACCGATCAGATTCCCCCGCGGGGTTACTTTGTTCACAAAGCCGGCCAGCGGCGCCCGTCCCAACATGTGACCATCCTGCCCCAGTCCCGAGCAGCTATCGGTGACCGGGCGGGCGTCTGTCAGGATCTTCTCCATGGACTTGTGGGTTTACGCCGTCATTCTCGGGGTCGTGCTGCTGCTGGGCGGCGCGGGACTGGTCGTCGCCCAGCGCTCCCGGCGGGCCGTCGAGGCGCCCCCGACGCGCCCGGAGCTGCCCCCGCGGGCCACCCCGGAGGAGCCGACCGGGACCGGGTCGGCCCCCACTCGTACCCATGACATCGGCGAAGCCGCTCCCGCGCCCGCACCGGTCGAACGACCGGAACCCACCGCGGGTCGGCTCGTCCGGCTCCGGGCCCGGCTCGCCCGGTCGCAGGGCACCCTCGGCAAGGGCCTGCTCGGCCTGCTGTCCCGCGACCGCCTCGACGACGAGGTCTGGGACGAGATCGAGGAGACCCTGATCACCGCCGACGTCGGGGTCGAGGCCACCGGCGAGCTCGTCGCCCGGCTCCGCGAACGCACCCGGGTACTCGGCACCAAGACCGCCTCCGAGCTGCGCGCCCTGCTCGCCGAGGAGCTGACCGCCGCCCTGGAACCGGGGATGGACCGCTCCCTCAACAGCGCCCGCGAGGGCCGGCCCGCCGTGATCCTCGTCGTCGGCGTCAACGGGGCCGGCAAGACCACCACCTGCGGAAAGATCTCCCGGGTACTCATCGCCGACGGCCGCACCGTCCTCCTCGGCGCGGCCGACACCTTCCGGGCCGCCGCCGCCGACCAGCTCGCCACCTGGGCCGGCCGGGTGGGCGCCGAGATCGTCCGGGGTCCCGAGGGCGGCGACCCCGCCAGCGTGGCCTTCGACGCCGTCAAGCGCGGCATCGACACGGGCGTCGACACCGTCCTGATCGACACCGCCGGCCGGCTCCAGAACAAGGTCGGACTCATGGACGAGTTGGGCAAGGTCAAGCGGGTCGTGGAGAAGCACGGCCCCGTGGACGAGACCCTCCTCGTGCTGGACGCGACGACCGGTCAGAATGGTCTGGCACAGGCGCGCGTGTTCACCGAGGCGGTGGACGTCACCGGCGTCGTGCTGACGAAACTCGACGGTACGGCCAAGGGAGGCATCGTGATCGCGGTCCAGCGTAAACTCGGCATCCCGGTCAAGCTCGTCGGCCTGGGTGAGGGCCCGGACGACCTGGCCCCGTTCGAACCCGCCGCCTTCGTGGACGCTCTGCTGGGGGACTGACGTTGACGCAGCAGGAGATTCCGCTCTACGGCGGGAACACGTCCACGGTCGTCCGGATCGGCGACACCGTGCGCCGCAACACCGGGCCGTGGACCCCTGCTGTGCACGCGCTGCTCCGCCATCTCGACCTGGTCGGGTTCACCGGAGCGCCCAAGGCGTTCGGCATCGACGAGCAGGGCCGCGAGGTGCTCTCGTTCACCGAGGGCGAGTGCGGGGAGTATCCGCTCAAGGAGCACTGGGTCACCGACGAGGCGCTGGTGACCGTGGCGACGATGCTCCGGATGTTCCACGACGCGCAGTACGGGTTCCGGCCCCAGCCCGGCGCCGTGTGGCGCTCGTTCGGCCCGCCGCCGCCCGACACCGAGATCGTCTGCCACCACGACGCCGCCCCGCACAACGTGATCTGGCGGCCCGACGGCACCCTGTCCCTGATCGACTTCGACCTGGCCTCGCCGGGCGCCCGGATCTACGACGTCGCGTACGCCGCCTGGACCTGGGTGCCGCTGTTCTCCGACCGCGACTCGGTGACCCTGGGCTGGAAGCGGCCCGACCGGCCCCGCCGCCTGCGCCTGTTCGCCGACGCGTACGGCCTGATCCCCCGGGACCGGCACCGCCTGGTCCGGACGATCCGCAAGCGCATCGTGGACCACGTCGAGGGGATCCAGCGGATGGCCGGCGCGGGCGACCCCGCGTTCGTCCGGATAGTCCACAAGGGGCACCTCCGCCGGCCACTGCGCGACCTGCAGCTCATCGACCACGAACGACCGGTGCTTGAGTACGCGTTGCGCTAGCAAAACGGGCATATCACCGTTTGGGGCAACTGCTCTTGATCTAGGGTTGCACGGGTCGGTTAGCCTGGGCGGCAGATGGCTGGAGAGCAGCTCCGGCCGCAGGTCAAACTCCTTGGGGGTGTGATGACGACCGGCAATGGCGTGAACGTCGATCACAGCACTCTGCACTCCGGCGCCAATGACGTGCGTGGCGTGCGGACCGATGTGCAGGGTCTGCTGAAGAGCCTGAAGGGCGTCGTGGAACACGACCTCGCCCCCGCGTGGCAGGGCAACGCGGCGGCGGCCTTCCAGCGGCTCATGGAGCAGTGGAACGGCGACGCGACCACCCTCCTCCAGGCGCTGGCGGACATCGCGGACCTCCTCGACAAGGCGGGCACGACCCACTCCGTCAACGAGGAGAACAACCAGAAGATCGTGGACCAGATCCACAACGCGCTGAGCCCGAACCGGTAAGGGGGGACGACGAGCATGAGCATCAAGGTCAGTTACGAGGTTCTCGAGCACGCGACCGGCGAGATCAAGAAGCTCTCCGGTCAGATCGACGAGAAGCTGGACACCCTGCGTCAGGGTCTGCAGCGCATTCAGTGGGACGGCAACGACCGCGAGGCGTACAACCAGCACCAGAAGAAGTGGGACGACTCGGTCAAGGACCTCAACGCGGTCCTCGCCCAGATCGGTGCCGCGGTCGGTATGGCCAAGCAGAACTACATGGACACCGAAATGCAGAACTCGAAGCTCTGGAACAACTGATCACGGGCGTGGCCCCGGCCCCGTGTGGGCCGGGGTCGTCCGTGTGAGCACCTGAGAGGAGGAACACGCAGATGAGCAACCTCTACGAGAAGACCTCCGGCATGTCCGTCGACATGTCGACGTTCGCGGGTCTGGTCAGCCGGCTGGAGGCGATCAACAACTTCATCAAGGACGACATGATGAAGACGATGCTCGCCGAGATCCAGAAGGCCGAGCAGCCGGCCGGCGGCGGCACCCTCTTCGGCACCTCGTCGGACGGCGCTCTCCTCAACCGCAAGGTCGGCGAGGCGCGGGTCGCCGCCACCGGGGAGATCACGACGCTCCAGACCATGGTCGAGCAGATGATCGGTGTCACGAAGAAGATCGAGCAGAACTACAAGACCGCCGAAGAGCGCAACCACCAGGACGCGAAGGCGATCGAGCGGGTGTTCGACGAGGTCAAGCCGCCGCCGGTGGCTCCGGGGGCCCAGGTGCCGCCGACGCAGGCCGGCACGACCTCGGTGCCCGGCTACGGCCAACAACCGAAGTAGGAGACGAGTCGCATGGCAAAGTGGGAGGACCACGTCAGCCAGATCTCGGCGGACAGTCGCCCGTCCAGCGTCGAGGATCTGGCCGCGAAATGGAAGACCCTGAACGAGGCTGTCCAGAGTGTCTACCGCGAGCTGTTCGAGGTGCGTCAGCTCACGAACAACGACTTGTGGCGGGAGGTCACTCCCGACGAGGAGAAGCGCATGATGCGCGGCAACTGGAGCCCGCCGCAGGGCAAGCGTTGGTCCGGCACGGGCGCCGACGCCTACCGCGCGCACCTGGAGAAGATCGAGAACGCCTTCCTCGATCTGGAGATCCGCGGCTTCGGCTTCCAGAGCTCGTTGGAGCGGTGCGGCGGCATCCTGCGGACGGCCGTCGCCACGATCCCGGTCCCGGTGTTCGAGCGCCGGATCCTCCCCAACGGCACCGACATCGAGGGCGTCGTCGACACCGGGCGTAACACCGGGGTGCGGAAGGACGCGTTCAGCCACGGGCTGTACGAGGACAAGGCCAAGGGCAAGTGGTACTACGGCAACGGCTTCGCCGACTGCACGATCGCCCGGCTGAAGAACGACGGGAAGACGGACAACGACGTCGTCAAGGGTGACAAGGTCACCGAGACGAAGGTGCTGTACAACCCGGAGCGCGACACCAAGGCCGTCCAGGAGTGGTGGACGTCGAACGACGCGATCGCGAGCGGCGCCGCCTCGACCTTCTCGACGAACGCCTACTCGGAGTCCCCCAAGCTGACGCTGGGGGAGCCCAAGGAGAAGTTCGCCGCGCCGACCACCAAGGAGAAAGCCGACGAGACCGGCGGCCCGGGTACCGGTGGTGGCGGCGGTGGCGGTGGCGGTGGTGGCGGCGGCCTGCCCAAGATGCCGGGCACCGGGACCGGTGGTCTCGGTGAGGACGGCAAGCCCAAGGGCTGGGAGAACACGCCGTGGGAGAACAAGACCACGCCGTGGGAGAACAAGACGACCCCCTGGGACAACCAGACGACGCCGTGGGAGAACAAGACCACGCCCTGGGACAACCAGACCACCCCCTGGGAGAACAAGGCCTGGGACAACAAGGACGGCTCCATCGGCGGCCTGGCCGGCGGTGGCGGCGGTGGCACCTTCGGTGGTGGCGGCGGTGGCGGCCTGGGCAGTGTCGGCACGGCCGGCGGCGGAGGTGTCGGTAGCGTCGGCTCGGGTACGTTCGCGCCGGGTGCGATGGGCGCGGGGCTGGGCGGTGGCCCGGTCGGACCGCTCACGGACCCGATGGCGGCCGTCCGCGGCGCCAGCTCGGGCACGTCCGGCATGGGCGGCATGGGCATGATGGGCGGCGGCATGGGTGGTGGCATGGGCGGCGCCGACGCGTCGGCCGCGGAGACCACCTGGCTGCGCGAGGACGAGGACCCGTGGGGCTACGGCGACGGGGACCTCCCCGAAGGCGTGCTCCGGTGATCTCTGCACGACGAGTGCTGGCGGCGGTGGCCACGGGAGTGGTCGCCGCCGCACTGGCCGTTCCGGGCGCGGCGATCGCGGAACCGACCCTGCGCGAGAAGCAGTGGTATGTGGACGCGCTCAAGATCCCCGACATCCACAGCAGGGGCGTGACCGGCAAGGGCGTCACGGTGGCGGTCCTCGACTCGGGGGTCGACGCCGAACACCCGAGCCTGTCCGGCCAGGTCCTGCCCGGGCTCGACCTCACCGGCGAGGGCACGGACGGCCGTAAGGACGTGCAGGGCCACGGCACGCACATGGCCGGCATCATCGCGGCCAAGGGCGGCACCGGCCCCAACAACGTGCTCGGCATCGCGCCCGGCGCGAAGATCCTGCCGATCCGGATCGCAGTCAAGGACGACCTCGCCAAGTCCGATGTCACCGCCCAGGCGATCCGCGCGGCGGCGGACCGGGGCGCGAAGGTGATCAACATGTCCTTCGACGCCCAGGGGCTCCCGCCGCAGGTCCTCCAGGACGCGGTGCGCTACGCGCTGGACAAGGACGTCGTGCTCGTCGCCGCCGCGGGGAACCGCAGCGCGGGCGACAGTTTCGTCGGCTTCCCGGCCAACACTCCCGGGGTCATCGCCGTCACCGGCCTCGACAAGCAGGGCGCGTTCTGGTCCGGCTCCGTCCAGGGCCCGGAGTCGGTGCTGTCCGCCCCGGCCGAGCGGATCACCAACATCGACTCGCGTACCGTGCCGGACGCGACCGGGTTCGCCACGGGCGACGGCACCAGTGACGCGTCCGCGATCGTGGCGGGCACCGCGGCGCTGGTCCGGGAGAAGTTCCCGAGCCTGAACGCCGTCAACGTGATCAACCGGCTGCTCGCCACGTCGGAGGACATCGACCCGAAGGGCCGCGACCCGCAGTACGGCTTCGGTCGGGTGTTCCCGATGCGCGCCGTCACGGACCCGGTTCCGAACGTTGCGACGAACCCGCTGCTCACCGCCCAGGCGAGCGCCACGCCGAGTGCGAAGCCGAGCGGTGCGGGGTTCCCCGACGAGCAGCGGCCACCAGCCAACGGGGCGGAACAGACCGAGGGCTCCAGCCCGGTGCTCTGGATCGTCCTCGGCGTCGTACTGGTCCTCGTCATCGCCGTGGTGGTCTTCCTGGTGCTGCGCCGGGGACGGAAGTCCCCTCCGGCCGCGCCCCAGGGCGGACCGTTCCCGGGCGGACCCGGACAGTCCGGGGGTTGGCCGGCGGCCGAGCCCGGGCAGGCCCCGCACGCGGGGACCGGCTGGCCGCAGGGACAGCCCGGCCAGGAGCCCCGGACCCAGACCGGGTTCCCGCAGCCGCCGGCCGGTCAGGGTTGGCCGCAGCCGCCCCAGGGTGGCACCGGCGGACCTCCGGCGGCGCACCCCGGCGCGGCACCGCAGTCCGGCGCCGCACCGCAGCCCGGTCCGGCCCAACCGCCCGGTGGGGCACCGCCGGCCAGGCAGGGCTGGCCGCCGCCCCCACCGTCCGGCTTCCCGCCGGAACAGCGCTAGGTCCGCCATGAACACCCTGGCCCCGCAGATCCTGCAACCCCCGGCGGTCATCCTCCAGCCCACGACACTGTGCAACCTGGACTGCACCTACTGCTACCTCCCGCTGCGCCGACAGCAGAACACCATGTCGACGGACGTGCTCGACGCGGTGGCCGCCGGCATCGCCGGATGGTGCGAACCGGACCCCGTCGAACTCGTCTGGCACGGCGGCGAACCACTCCTGGTGGGGGTCGCCGGGCTGGACGCCATGATGGCCCGGTTCGACGGCCTCAACGTCCGGCACAGCATCCAGACCAACGGGGTGCTCGTCGACGACGCGTGGTGTGAGCTGTTCGCCCGCAGGCAGGTGACCGTCGGCGTGAGTGTCGACGGGCCGGAGGAGGCCAACGGGTACCGGGTGAACCTCGCCGGCAAGTCCTCCTGGGAGCGGACGATGCGCGGCGTGCGGGTCCTGCGGCGCAACGACATCCGGTTCAGCGCGATCGCGGTCGTCTCGCACCCGTTCGCGGCCGAGGCGGCGGAACTGTACGACTTCTTCGCCGGGCTCGGCTGCTACTCGGTCGGGTTCAACATCGAGGAGCAGGAGGGCGTCAACACCCGGCGCGCCGACCGCTCACCGACCCGGATGGCCGACTTCTGGGCGGCGCTGGCCGCGGCCTGGCAGGCGAACCCGGTGATCGAGGTCCGCGAGCTGTCCCGGGCGATGCGCCACCTGGGGGGCACACGGTCCGCCGGTGACCGGCCGATCTGGGTCGACCCGCTGCCCACGGTCGGCTACGACGGCTCGGTGACGCTGCTGTCCCCGGAGATGGCCGGGTTCGACTCCCCGGAGTACGGCGACTTCTCCTGCGGCAACGTGCTGCACACCCCGCTACCGGACCTTGTGGACGCCGGCCTGCGGGAGCGGTGGCCCACCGAGTTCATGGCCGGGGTGGCGAAGTGCCGGGACACGTGCCCGGCGTTCGACTTCTGCGGGGGCGGGCACGCGGGGAACAAGTTCTTCGAACACGGCCGCTTCGACGTGACCGAGACGGACTACTGCCGCAGCAGCAAGATCGCGCTGCTGCGCGGGGTGGGCCGGGTCACCTGAGTCCGCTGGGCGGCCGGTGGCCCCGTGGGCGGTCCCGGATGCGGCCGCGTGTGTTTGGTGGGCGAACGGGGCCGGCCGGCAGCGTGCCGGGTCGCGGGAGTGCCGGCCGGTCGACGGCTGGGCTCCTGGATTCGAGGGCGGCCGAGGTGGGAGCGCGGCGGCGCGGTCTTCTCGGCGGGTGAGCCGGGCGATCATCTTCGCCGCGCGTGGTCGTGGTGATGCCGGCCGCGCCCCGTGCCTCGGAGGCGGAGTGTCGGCCGTGTGCGCGAGCAGCAGGTGCAGCTGGTGCAGCGCGATCCGGGTCCCGACGTGCACGGCGGCTCAGCCGACCAGCACTTCGCGCAGCCGCACGGGCCGTGGTCGTGGTCGAGGAGTCCACGCTGGCCTGAGAGCCGGGCGGACGACTCGGGTCGACGCGATCGGCGGCGCGGACGTCACCGCACGCAGCGACCTCGGTGTGTGCCGACGTAGCCCGGTGGCGCTGGCGTACTCGAAGGCCCGGCGATCCAGGATGTGTCCCACGCGCTGCCACTGGGCACGGTCGGGATGTTCCGCGGGCCGGATACGACGACGCTTGTGCGCGCCGGACCGCGCGGGCCTCCCCGACGCAGTCCCTTTCCCGCCCGTCGCCCACTGAGCGACGCGACGCCGCGCTCGGCGCCCCCGATCGGGGCCGACGCGACCCCGTTTCCCGCTCAGTGTGTCGCGATCAGGTCTACGCGGTTGGTTCCGGCCCAGTGTCGTGGTCAGGTCCGCGCGTTCGGTTCCGGGCCTGTGCTGTGCTCAGGTCCATGCGTTCGGTTCCGGCACTGTGTCGCGATCAGGTCTACACGTTCGGCTCCGGCCCAGTGCCGCGACCAGGTCCACGCGGTCGTTTCCCGCCCAGTGTGCCGCGACCAGGTCCACGCGTCCGCTTCCCACTCAGCGCCCGCCGGCCCGCCCGACGCGACGCCGGGCACGCGCCGCGCGATCAGCCCCCACACAACCCCGCCTCGCCCCTCAGCGCCCCGGATCCGGAGCGCTGAGGGGCGAGCGGGGTCTACTGCCCGGCGCCGCGCCGCGCCCGCCGGATGTCCAGCACGAAGGCCAGCACGAAGGCCACGAACAGCGCCCCGGCCAGCGTCAGGTTCAGCGTTCGGGGGGTGTCCACGGACAACAGTCCGCCGAAGGTGACGCAGCCGGCCACGGTGACGATCAGGCCCGCGAGGTGGGTGCGCACGGCGGTCCCGAACGAACTCCCCGCGGTCGAGGCCAGCAACCAGATGACGTTGATGGCGGAGAAGACGAACACGACCCACATGACGAGGCTCAGTCCACTTGCCTTCACGCTGGTTTCCTTCCGGCCGCTGGTCGGACCATCGTACGGTTACGCCGGCTTCTTCATGTAGAAGTCGGGGTCGTGCGTCCAGGTGATCTTGATGTCCTTGAAGTCGCGGTCCGTCCGGGTGTCGACAGCCTTGGTGTTCACGCTGAACCCGCTGGTGGTGTCGTTGGACATCGTCACGCCGATCTGGGCGAGGAACGCGAGCAGCGCGGTGATGATGATGCCCCACGCCGAGTACGTGATCGTGCTGGAAGCGATCCCGAGTGCCGTCGCGAGCGCGATCGTCGGCGGGAAGTACTGCATCGGGATGGCCACGATCGCGATGATCATGGCCGGGATGGTGATGACGGACAGCGTGTCGATCGAGTCCTGGAACATGGCCCGGACCCGCTCGATCTCCATGCCGTTGCGGAGGAACGCGGTACGCATCGCGGCGGACTCGTTCTTGAGGTTGCGGATGAAGTCGTCGAAGGCCCCGCGGTCCGCTGCCGTCCAGACGTCCTCGGGCAGGTGCTGACCCTCCCAGTCGTTGAGCTGCTGGACGATGGAGCCGTGGTCGTCGGGGCCCATGTAGTCCGCGGCCTTGGCCCAGTTCGTCGCGGCGTCGAGCGCGGCCTTGTCGTCGTACTGGTCGAGGATGATCGAACCGGCCAGCAGGAGCAGCGCGCCCGCGATGGCGGCCCAGTTGCCCATGGTCAGCCGGGACAGCGCGCCCAGCCGGCCGGCGGGGGCGGGCGGGATGGGCGGGCGGGGCAGGAACCTGCCGGTCGCCGGGTCGCGTGGTTGCGGTGCCGTGGCCATCAGTTGTCCTCCTTCTTGACGACCCAGGGCTGGTCGGACCGTTCCCAGCTGTTCGCCACGATGCCGAGCTTCTCCGCGGTCTCCTGCAGCTTCGCGATGCCGTCCTTCAGGTTCTTGAGGTGCACGTCGACGACGTGGTTGTGCGCCTCGACGGTGCCGCGTCCGAGGAGGGACAGCGTGTTGGAGCCCAGCTTGCACAGCTGGAGAAGTTCCTGGGCGTTGTGGAGCGCCACGACCGGGCCGCCGTCGTCGCTGGTGAGTTTGGCGGCGGCCCTGCGGATGCCGGGAACGTTGACTGCGTCAACCATGGGGTGACTCCTCTCTGTGCGGTGGCTACTTCAGCCCGAGCTGGCCGCGAAGTTCCAGGGGCAGGTCGAGGCCCATCTCTTTCAGGTACGCGTACGGGTCGTACTCCCCGGACTTGAGCTTCTGGTACAGCTCGGGGTCGCCCATCGCCTCGCCCATCATCTGCTCGTGGGCCTCGTCGAACTCCCCGTACGCCTGGGTCATGGCGGCCTGGACGCCGTCGGCGATCGTGAACGAGTCGCCGCGCATCGCCCGGCCGTTGATCTGGATGTCCACGCAGCGCCCGGAGCCGTCCAGCGTCACCTCGATGAGGCCGTCGGGACTGGTCCCGGTGACCCGCATTTCGGCCCGGGCGACCTCCATTTCCTTGAGGCGCCGCTGTGACTCCTCCGCCTTGCGCAGCATCGCGTCGACGTCGAAGCCCCTGCTGAAGGCCGCAATTCCGGAGATATCCATACAGCTGTGTCCCTTTTTCGGTATCGCCATGATGATCTTGCCGCTTCCGCACGAGATTACAGACCACGGTCAAGCGTCGATCCCGCGCGTGGCGGCTCCTGGTAACACGCCCGAAACAACGCGTCACCTGAGCGAAATCGATCAGGTTCTGTGCGTGAAACACCCGCCCGGTTAGCTTCAGCCAGCCGGTAGCAGGGCAGTGTCGCCCCCTTGAGCCGGAAGTTGTGGCTACGAGAGGAGCGGCGCATGCCGCCGATCAACGCGGGTGACACCGCCTGGGTGCTCGCCTCGACCGCCCTGGTGCTGCTGATGACACCGGGGCTCGCCCTGTTCTACGGCGGCCTGGTCCGAGGCAAGAGCGTCCTCAACATGATGATGATGAGCTTCTCCACCGTGGGACTCGTCAGCGTGCTCTGGGTGGCGTACGGCTACAGCGTCGCGTTCACCACCGACAGGTACCAGGGGCTGTTCGGCGGCTTCGAGGCCCTCGGGCTGCGCGGGGCGCTCGACGGTACGACGGGCGTGGACGAGCACAAGATCCCGGTCCTGGCCTTCGCGGCCTTCCAGCTGATGTTCGCGATCATCACCCCGGCGCTGATCAGCGGGGCGATCGCGGACCGGGCCAAGTTCGGCTCCTGGTTGCTGTTCGTGGGCCTGTGGGCGACGATCGTGTACTTCCCGGTCGCGCACTGGGTGTTCGGCGCGGACGGCTGGATCCTGAGCAAGCTGAAGGCGTTCGACTTCGCCGGCGGTACGGCGGTGCACGTCAACGCGGGTGCCGCGGCCCTGGCGCTGTGCCTGGTGCTGGGTAGGCGGGTCGGCTGGCCGAAGAAGGAGTCCTTCAAGCCGCACAACGTACCCATGGTGCTGCTCGGCGCGGGTCTGCTGTGGTTCGGCTGGTTCGGCTTCAACGCCGGTTCGGCGCTGGCCGCCAACGGGCTGTCCGCGATGGCGTTCATGAACACGCAGGTGGCGACCGGTGCGGCCCTGCTCGGCTGGATCGTGGTCGAGTGGCTGCGCGATGGTAAGCCGACGGCCGTGGGTGGCGCGTCGGGTGCGGTCGCCGGCCTGGTCGCGATCACCCCGGCCTGTTCGACGGTGGAGCCGATCGGGGCCATCGCGATCGGCCTGATCGCCGGTGCGGTGTGTGCCCTGGCCATCGGGCTGAAGTACAAGCTGGGCTTCGACGACTCCCTCGACGTGGTCGGCGTGCACCTGGTCGGCGGCGCGGTGGGCGCCCTGCTGATCGGCCTGTTCGCCACGACCCTGTCGGGCGGCACGGGCGACATCGACGGCGTGCTGTACGGCGGCGGGTTCGCGCAGCTCGGCAAGCAGGCGGTCGCGGTGGCGGCCGTCGCGGCGTACTCCTTCGCCGTGACCTGGCTGTTGGGCTGGGCGATCGAGAAGACCGTCGGGTTCCGGCTCAGTCCCGAGGCCGAGGCCGAGGGCATCGACACGGCGGAGCACGCGGAGAGCGCGTACGAGCTGACCACGACCGGGGGCGGCAGCGCCTTCGCCCTGGCCGGCATCGCGCCGAGCCCCGCACCGAAGAAGACGGACGTGCCGGCGGCCCAGGCCGCACCCGAGGCCGAGAAGGTTGGAGCCGAGTGAACATGAAGCTCATCACGGCGGTGATCAAGCCGCACCAGTTGGAGGCGGTCAAGGAGGCCCTCGCGGCGCTCGGCGTGGCCGGCATGACGGTCAGCGAGGTGCAGGGTTACGGCCGACAGAAGGGCCACACGGAGGTGTACCGGGGCGCGGAGTACACCGTCGAGTTCGTGCCGAAGATCCGCCTGGAGGTGGTGATCGACGAGTTCGACGCCGCGAAGGTGGTCGACGCGCTGGTCACCGCCGCCCGGACGGGGCGGATCGGGGACGGCAAGGTCTGGGTCACGCCCGTCGAGGACGTGGTCCGGGTCCGTACCGGCGAGCACGGCCTCGATGCCCTCTGAGTCCGAGGGGCGCACAGCCTCCGGCGGCCAGGGCCTGCGGGACCTGATCGCCGGGGCGGCCGTCGGGGAGCGGGCCGAGCTCCTCGACGGCTGGCTGGCGGGGCTCCTGCCACCCGGGGGCGGCGTCGCGCTGGTCGCGGTGGGGGGCCTCGGGCGGCGGGAGCTCCCGCCGTACCCGGATGTGGACCTGCTGCTCCTGCACGACGGCTGGCCGGGGATCGGGACGGTGGCCGACCAGGTCTGGTACCCGATCTGGGAGCAGAAGGTGCCCCTGGACCACGCGGTGCGCACCGTCGAGGAGGCGCTCGCGGTCGCCGACCAGGACGTGAAGGCGGCGCTCGGCCTGCTCGACGCCCGGCACCTGGCCGGGGACCCGGCGCTGACGGCCCGGCTGCGGGGCGTCGCGGTCGGCAGCTGGCAGCCCAGGGCCGCGCACCGGCTGTCGGCGTTGCGGGAGGTCACCGAGGCCCGGTGGCGCGACCGGGGCGAGCTCGCGTTCCTGCTGGAGGGCGACCTGAAGGAGGCCCGGGGCGGGTTGCGGGACGCCACCACGCTGCGCGGGATCGGCTACGCGCAGATCGCCGACACGCCCCGACCGGCCGCGCGGGCCGCCGCCGCCCGGCTGCGGGAGACCCGGGAGGCGCTGCACCACGCGGCGGGCCGGCGGTGCGACCGGCTGCTGGCGGAGCTGCGCGAACCCGTCGCGGACCTTCTGGGGGTACCGGACCGGGAGGCGCTCCTCCGCCGGGTGTCCGAGGACGCGCGCACGCTGGCGTACGCGGCCGACGACGCGTGGCGGGCCGTCGACCGGTGGCGGGCCCGCTCCGGGAAGCCGGGGCCGAGGCGTCCGCTGGCCGACGGCGTGGTCGAGTCCGGGGGCGAGGTCCGGCTGGCCCGGGCGCTGCGACCCGACCCGGTCCTGCCGTTGCGGGTCGCGGCCGCCGCGGCCACGCGCAGGTTGCCGATCGCGACGAGCACGCTCGACTGGCTCGCGAAGAACTGTCCGCCGCTGCCCGAACCCTGGCCCGCGAGCGCACGCCAGGCCTTCCTGACGTTGCTCGGCGCGGGTCCGGCCCTGGTGGACGTGTGGGAGGCGTGCGACCGGGCGGGGCTGGTGACCCGGTGGCTGCCGGAGTGGGGCCGGGTGCGGTTCGCGCCGCAGTACGACCCGGTGCACCGGCACACCGTGGACCGGCACCTGATCGAGACGGCGGCGACGGCGGCCCGGTACGCGCACGAGGTGACCCGGCCGGACCTGCTCGTCCTGGGAGCGCTCGTGCACGACCTGGGCAAGGGCCTGGGGGCCGTCGGGGACCACTGCGTCGCCGGGGTGGCCCCCGCGGCGCTGGTCTGCGCCCGGATCGGCCTGTCGGACGCCGACACGGGAGTGGTCACGAACCTGGTCCGGTACCACCTGCTGCTGGCGGACGTGGCCACCCGGCGCGACCTGGCCGACCCGGCGACCCTGCCGCCGGTGGCCGAGGCCGTGCGGAACACCGACCAGCTGGACCTGCTGTACGCGCTCACCCTGTCCGACGCGGCGGCCACCGGGCCGGGCGCGTGGTCGGACTGGAAGGGCAAGCTCGTCGCGGAACTGGTCGGGCGGGTCAGCGGCTACCTGGGCTCCGGCCCGGTGCCGGCCCCGGGGCTGCCCGATCCGGCGCGGTTCGCGGGCGGGCCGCTGCCGGTGGTGACCTGGCGGGACGGGTTGGTGTCCGTGCTGGCCCCGGACCGGCCGGGGCTGCTCGCCGCGGTCGCCGGCTGCCTGGCCCGGCACCGCCTCGACGTGCTCGGCGCGACGGTGTCCTCCTCGGCGGGGGGCTCGGTCGGGGACGAGGGACCCCGGGCGCTCGTGGAGTGCGAGGTGCGGCCCCGGTACGGCGACCCGCCGACGCCCGGGCTGCTGCTCGACGCGCTCCGCCGGGCCGTGCTCGCCGGTCCCGAGGAGCCCCGGCCGGCGGAGTCGCCCGGGGACGTCCGGCTGCGCTGGTGCCACGACGCGACAGACGCGACGATCCTGGAGGTCCGGGCCACCGACGCGCCGGGGCTGCTGCACCGGATCACCACGGCGCTCGCCGAGGCGGGGGCGGATGTGCGCACGGCACGGGTCGCCACGTACGGCGCGGCGGCGGTGGACGCGTTCTACCTGGTCGGGGAGTACTCCCGGGCCGAGGTGGAGAAGGCGGTCACCGCCCGGGTCGGGGCCTGAACGACGGCCCCACGAGGTGGGGCCGGTGTCCGGTGGGGCCGCCGAACAACAGGGCGGGCCCCACCGTGGGACAGGACGGTGTCAGGAGTTCGGCCAGGGGCGCAGCGCTTCCAGCTGCGTCACCAGCCGGCGCAGGAAGTCGCGGACCGCTTCCTCGCTGTGCGGGTTCTCCGAGCCGGTGGTGATCGGCTCGGACTGGGCGAGCGCCTGGAGGACCGCCGGCAGGTAGACCGCCGGCCCGTCCGCGAGCATCCGGCGTTCGACGATGGCCTCGGCCAGCTGCGCCGGGGCGGGGTCGGCGAGGCCGGGTGCGGTGATCAGCACGTACAGGATCTCGTTGACCGGCGCGTGCCAGGACGGCGTCATCTCTCGTTACCTCTCATCGGAACATGGGGCTGCGGCCGTGGCCGGGGCCCTGGAAATCATAGATCGGCGGACGGACGCCGTTGCGGGTGAACTCCTGCGCGAGTTGGCCCATGTGGTGCGGCTCCGGCCGGTAGTGCCCGCTGGCGGCCGTCGCGAAGTTCACCTGGCCGTTGGTCACCGACAGCTCGCCGGCCGCCGCGACCGGACCGCCGTTGGCCAGCGTGGAGTGGTGGAACGCGCCGACCTCCTGGTAGTTGGACGCGTACATGTTGCCCCGGCTGTCCATCACGAAGATCGCCCGCCGGTCGCCGCCGGAGGCCCACACCGAGGTGCCGTTGCGGGTGTCGAACGGCTGGCCGTCGCGCGCGCTGCGCAGGACGCCCTGCTTGTCGAAGAACACCCGGTGCTGCTCCAGCTCCTCCGGGGACAGCCGGCGCACGACCTTGCCCTTGAAGTACGCCTTCGGGTGGCCGGGGGCGGACTCGTACTTGTACTGCGGCTGCATGTGCTGCGGGTGCGGGTACCGGGGTGTGTCGTGCGGCCCGGGCACCCCGTGCGGCCGGCGCGGACCGCCCCTGCCGCCGCGCAGCCACTTCGCGATCGGCTCGAACAGGCCGGCCTTGCCCCGCTTAGCCACCGAGAATGGCCATGATCGCGAGGTTCAACACCTGGTCGAGCAGGATCTTCGTGATGATCTTGAAGATCGGGATCTCCAGCAGGGAGGCCCCGAACGTCACGAACGCCGTCGCGATGGCCTGCGCGACCTGGATCGCCAGGATGATCAGCTGGATCACCACGGAGATCTTCAGGGCGATGACGACGCCCGCGCACACGTACAGCCCCGCGCCGATCAGGGTCGCCGCCGTGCTGCCGTCCTCCAGGTTCTGCTTCGCGGACTCCCGGCCCGACCAGTTCGCCCGGAACTGGTCGACCGCCACGTCCTTGTTCCCGGACCAGACACCCTGGGCGTGGCCGTCCGCCTCGCCGACCGTCGGGCCGAGCTTGTCGGTGAAGCCCATCCAGTGCCCGCCCATGTCGAACAGGGTGCCCTCCTGACCCTCGGGCCAGCTGAAACCGAGCATGCCGAGCAGCGACGTGAGCTCCCCCGGCAACATCATGCCCTTGGACACGTCAGACCTTCCTTTCCCCCGCGCGGTTCACGTCGTCCTCGTTGCCCTGCTCCGTGCCCCGGTAGTTGGCGCCCATGGCCTTCAACCGCTCGCCGGCGGAACCGACGTCGGCGGCGTTGTCCGTGTAGCTCTCCATCGCGAGCTCGGAGATCACCTGGTAGAACATGCCCATCAGCGAGCCCAGGTCGTCGCCGCCGAACGGGTCGCCGTTGCCGTCGAGCTGCCCGTTGAACGCGGCGATGTCGGTGTTCATCGTCTGGGCGGCCAGGTTCATCCGGTCGCCCGACATCATGATCCCCTCGGGATCGATGACGCCCGCGTCGTAC